>JAZONJ010000085.1:0-9757 GCA_045654425.1 Acutalibacteraceae bacterium | reverse complement strand
CCCATCTGGTGTTTCCTTTAACACTATCAACAAATGAGAATGTTACCGTTTGATTTCCATCAAGCTTCGGAATATCAACGTGGGCCATAAGACCTGCACCGATATCGCTGAAAGCAACATCAGTGAAATATCCGCGTCCTGCAGCATTAACTCCGCCGAACTCATCATTATGTGTTCTGTGACTCTTTATAATAGTACCAAGGTTTCTGGTAAGAGCAGACTGAGCTCCTTCAAGATAGCGAAGACCCTTTGCAGCTGCTGAACCGTCAGCCGTACCGTTATAAGAAACGGTTGCAGTGGTTACGTCAAGAGCAGAATCTGCAGCAGCTATAAGTCTTGCATCAAGATAAGCATTCTTGCCATCGATAATAAGCTTATCGGTAGCAGGAGCATCGGTTGTACCGTCATTCTTGATGAAGATAGGCAAGCTGTAAACGATAGGTGCTTCAGCAGTAACCTTACCGGCATTTACCTCTCCGTTATCAGCAAATACATCATCTGTATCAGTAAGATTGCGAATAGCAATACCCTTTACGACCATAGTATCGGTAAACTTATGGCCCTCAACCGCAAAACTGCTGAAAGGAATATATACATATCCCTTGAAGCCGTATTCAAGCTGGATACCGTAGTATTCTTTTTCCTCAGCAGTCCACTGAGAGTCGCCTACCGGCATAGAATACCATCCGCCGCCGTATGTATAGTCATAAATAGCTACATCTGTCTCGGGAGCAGCCTCTTCATAACCAAGTATGGTAACGCCGAATCTGAACTGATCGGTTTCGAGATCAGAGGTTCCGTCATTAAATTTAATGGGACCGATATCCGGAATCTCGACATACATTACAATACCCTTGTGATCGACAGATTTAATACCGTCAAAATAGGTATATGCGCCCGTAGCCGTAGCATACAGACTCGTAAGCGGTAGCGAAGATGTATTCTTAACTACCGTAACAGCGTCTGAAGCCACTACACCGAGTCCGTCAAGGTCGGTATCGGGGTAAAGACTGATAATCTTACCCTCGGAATCCTTTACGGCAGGCAGTGTAACAGCCGTACCTTCGTTCGTAGGCTCTGTAGCAGGGTCAGCAAAGGTAAAAACCAATGCGCCTGAAAGAGACGATACGAAGACTGCTATGGCACAGACAATAGCCAATATTTTCTTCATAAACCTATTCCTCCTTGGAAAATATATAATTATAGAGTTTATTGTACCATACAGTATAACACAAGTTAAAAAAATAAGATATATACAATTCGGTAAATTTTCTACAAAATAAAGTAATTTTTTTGCATTTCGTTGATTATTTGTGGTATATTTTTAATAATTTTGAGCAGATAATACAAAAACCGTACAAATAAGAAAACAATAGATGCTTTTTCTGCAATTTATTATTTCCATACTTTTGATTTGGTATTTATTGTCATATCCCGATTTTGTACTATTTTGACCTTTACATTAAATATATAGTGTTTCTTCGGTTTATACAATTACAAATCTTTTCATTTATTTTGCAAATATTTTCTAAAACACAAAAGCACCTTGGAGATGATTCGTCCAAGGTGCTTTTTACGATATTAAATTACGGTTTATCCAACTGTCTTTCTAAGGCAGTCATTTACAAGCGGAAGAAGTGAATCGATTGCAGTTGCGGGATTCTGCTGCTCTTTAAAAATCTTGGTAAGGAACTGTCCGCGAGCACCGCCCGAATACCAGCCGGTAAGACCATCGACCATCGGTACAGAGAATTCGCAATCTTTAAGATATTCCAGTCTTCTATCCATTGCTTCATCGTCAAGGAAAAGACGGATATGCTTCTGGCCCCATTCGGACTCATCGCGAGCCATCTCACCTATTCTGTGGTAATAGATGTATGCAGCAGCGCCTGCAGGGTTCTGAGCACAAGCGGCAATCGCATAACCCGAAACAGTAAGAGGACAAATGTACTTTTCCTGTTCTTTATTTAGCTTCGGGAATGGAATCATTCCGATTTCATCAGACATTCTGTTATATGCGTCAGGACCGCCCATAGCAGAAGAAGGTTTATCAACAATCATAGCAATCTTTCTGTTAACGAACTCTTCGTAACCGGAAGTAGCGGTATCGAGCCATCCGTTCTTTGCGCATTCATATAGGAGGTTTAATCCTGCCATTCCGTTAGGCTGGTCAATTATTACTTCCCACTTACCCTTATCATTCTGCTTAATAAAATCGTTACCGAAAGCAGAGGCGAATGAGAAATAATTCCAGGTTGCCCAAGCAGCAACCTCAACCGTGTCGTCTTCAGCCTTTTTGGTAACTGCTTCACAGGTATCCATAAAGGTATCGAGGTTCCAATTATCCTTGAGATAATACTCGGTATACGGATCAGGTGCCTGCATTTCTTCAAAATATGTCTTGTTGTAGAAAATGAAGGTCTCGTGATAACCGTGAGAAGGAGCTCCGTAGGTATGTCCGTCAATCTTATAAACATCAGGAGCTAAAAACTCGGTGTTATCAGAATAAGAATACTTCCATACAGGATCATTGCGATCTATATAACGATCCATCGGAACGATTAGATTTCCGTAAATCATATTAAGTATAGTCGAGTTTACAATGACCGCAACATCGAAATAATTTCTGGTATCACCCGAAGCTACTGCCTGTGCTATTTTTGTTGAAAGTTCATTTGAACCCATAGGCTCAATTTCCACCGTCATTCCGGTAGCTTCCTGAAGCTGACTATAAAAGTCTTCCTGCCATTTATCAAGAACAACTCCGTCAGCAACTCTGAGCTTAGTGCCCTTGAGATCGCCGAAAAGGGCTGCCTGATCTGCATTTGCACCCGCAAGATAATCGGTGCCGTCAGTTCCTTCGTTGTTAGCCTCTCCGCCACAAGCGGCAATGCACGCAACCATCAGAACTGCAAGAACGAGAGCAAATAAGCGCTTTGCTAATTTCATAACATACAACTCCTTATAAATGTATATTATAATTATATCATATTGTTTTTATTATTCAACTTTTAAAAAAGCGGTTAAAAAGTATGGTTTTAGACACAAAAAAGAAGACATTCGCACGAATGTCTTCTTTAAATAACATTTATCTATTAACCAACTGTCTTTCTGAGAGAATCAGAAACAAGAGGTTTGAGCGAGTCTACAACAGTTGCGGGATTCTGCTGATCCTTGAAGATCTTGTTGAGGAAGAGCTTTCTGTTCTCAGAGTACCAACCGGTGAGGCCGTCGATCATATACATTGAGAAATCACACTTTGCAATGTACTCGTTTCTTCTCTCGGTAGCCTCTTCATCGCAGAAGCGGAGAAGATTCTTCTTTCCTGCTTCCGACTTATCTCTCTCCTGCTCACCAACTCTGTGATAGTAGATGTAAGCAGCAGCGCCTGCGGGATTCTGAGTGCAAGATGCGATAGCATAACCTGAACAGCTCATCGGAGCGATGTACTTCTCCTGCTCCTTATTCATCTTCGGATAAGGAACCATACCAATTTCATCAGACATTCTGGAATAAGCCTCAGTAGTACCCATTGCAGAAGAGGGCTTTTCCATAATCATAGCAATCTTTCTGTTAACGAACTCTTCGTAACCGGAAGTCGAGGTATCAAGCCATCCGTTCTTAGCGCACTCGTAGAGAACGTTAAGACCTGCCATACCATTGGGCTGGTCAAATATTACATCCCACTTGCCCTTGTCATTCTGCTGAATAAGGCTGTTACCTGCAGCAGCTGCAAATGAGAAGTAGTTCCATGTAGCCCATGCAGCAACCTCAACAGTATCATCTGCAGACTTCTTTGTAACCTTTTCGCAAACATCCATGAATGTATCAAAGGTCCAGTTGTCCTTTAAGTAATACTCGGTATAGGGATCCGGAACCTGCATCTCTTCAAAGTATGTCTTGTTGTAGTAAATGAAGGTCTCATGATATCCGTGAGAAGGAGCGCCGTAAAAATGATCATCAAGCTTGAAAAGGTCAAGACAATTGAAATCAGCAGCTTCAGAATACTTCCAAACCGGATCATCATAATAAACATATCTGTCCATAGGAATAATGAGGTTTCCGTAAACAGCGTTAAGGATTGTAGAGTTTACGATGTCGCAAACGTCGAAGTAGTTTCTGGTATCGCCCGAAGCTACAGCCTGCGCAATCTTGGTCATAAGCTCGTTTGAACCCATAGGTTCAATCTCAACAGTCATTCCGGTCGAAAGTTCAAGTTGCTTGTAGAAATCTTCTTCCCATTTAGCAAGAACAACGTCGTCGGCAACTCTGAGTTTTGTTCCCTTAAGGTCGCCAAAAAGCTTTACCTGCTCGTCGTTGACAGTTGCAAGATAGTCGGTATCTCCGTCCCACTCACCATTGTTCTTTCCTCCACCGCCGCAAGCAGCAAGAGAAACAACCATGAAAACAGCAAGGATGAGAGCTAAAACACGCTTTGTCATTTTCATTACATACAACTCCTTAAATAATAAAAATCATTTTGCATGATAATTATAACAGAAAAAAGGACAAAAAGGAATATGAAAATATTGACCTCTTTCATAATTATAGAGTATTTTTTTATTGTAAATACTCCTAAATTCCGCGATTTTCGTGACTATCCTTATAATTGGGCTCGCAGGTAAGGTTTACACCGAGTCTCTTAAATATCTTTTCATCGATATGCGAGAGCATTACCGAAGAATGAACCTCACAACCGCGAAGATTTTCAAGCTGCTCCATCGCAGACTCAGCAACCGGATCAGAAGCCGCGCAAATTGACAATGCTACAAGAATTTCGTCGGTATGAAGTCTGGGATTGAGATTTCCTAGATGGTCTACCTTCAGATGCTGTACAGGCTCGATTACCGCAGGAGAAATAAGATGAACATCATCATCTATGCCTGCAAGGGTTTTAAGAGCATTCAGCAGAAGAGCCGAAGAAGAGCCAAGCAGGTCAGATGTCTTTCCTGTAACAATACGTCCATCAGCAAGCTCCATTGCAGCAGCGGGAAGTCCTGTCGCTTTAGCTTTTTCGAGAGCCGGAATAGTAACCTTTCGGTCGGCTGCGCTTATTCCTGCTTTTTTCATAAGCAGTTCAAGCTTATAAACTACATCTTCGCTAATTTTGCCCTTTCTGGCATCACAAAGAGCTGTATAATATCTTCTAACAATTTCATTTCCCGAAGCTCTCCGGCAAATAGTATCATCTATTATACAATTTCCTACCATATTAACACCCATATCGGTAGGTGATTTATAGGGACATTCGCCATAAATGGTTTCTAGCATTGCTTTTACCACAGGGAATATCTCAACATCTCGGTTATAGTTTACAGCAAGTGTTCCATAAGCCTCAAGATGGAAAGGGTCTATCATATTTACATCCTGTAAATCAGCCGTAGCCGCTTCATAAGCGTAATTTACAGGGTGATTAAGCGGAAGATTCCATATCGGGAAGGTTTCAAACTTCGCATATCCTGCTGCAATACCTCTTTTATGCTCATGATAAAGCTGTGACAAACAGGTAGCCATCTTTCCGCTTCCGGGACCGGGCGCTGTTACAACGACGAGCTCTCTGCTTGTCTCAATATACTCGTTCTTTCCGTATCCTTCATCACTTACGACCTTGGAAATGTTTGACGGATAGCCTTCTATTAGGTAATGCTTGTATACCTTTATTCCCAGAGATTCAAGTCGCTTTTTGAAAGCCTTGGCCTGAGGCTGTGAGGCATATCTTGTCATTACAACACTGCCGACATAAAGTCCTATATTCTTAAAAATCTCAATAAGACGAAGAGTGTCGTCATCATAGGTGATACCGAGGTCTCCTCGTACCTTGTTCTTTTCAATATCTGCCGCATTAATTGCGATAACAACCTCTACCCTATCCTTCATCTGAAGCAGCATTTTAAGCTTACTATCGGGACTAAAACCCGGAAGAACTCTGGAAGCATGGTAATCATCATAAAGCTTACCGCCGAATTCAAGATAAAGCTTGCCGCCGAATTCAGAAATACGCTCCATAATATGCTCTGACTGAGTTTTCAGGTATTTGTCGTTATCAAATCCTATTTCTTTCATAACGTCTTATTCCTTAATCGTTATATCCGTTAGGATTATTCTTCTGCCATCTCCATGTGTCCTCGCACATCTCCTTGACTCCGCGCTTTGCTTCCCAACCGAGAAGCTCGCGAGCCTTAGAAGCGTCGGCATAAACCTCAGCAAGGTCACCGGGACGTCTCGGGTCTACAACATAAGGAACCTTTGCTCCCGAAGCTTTCTCAAAAGCATCCTTGAGCTCTAATACAGAAATTCCGTTGCCGGTTCCGAGGTTAATAGCCTCGCAGCCCTCGTTTTTAAGCGCCCATTCAACAGCCTTTACATGACCGTAAGCCAAGTCTACAACGTGAATATAATCACGTACACCTGTTCCGTCTACTGTATCGTAATCGTTGCCGAAAACGTGGAGCTTTTCAAGTTTTCCGACAGCTACCTGAGAAATATAGGGCATAAGGTTGTTCGGAATACCCTTCGGGTCTTCTCCGATAGTTCCGCTTTCGTGAGCTCCGATAGGATTGAAATATCTGAGGAGAGCGATGCTCCAAGTATTGTCAGAAACAAATACGTCGCGAAGAATTTCTTCGATAAAATACTTCGTTCTGCCGTAAGGATTGGTTGCACCAAGAGGCATTCCTTCTTTAAGCGGAACCTCGGTTGCAACACCATAAACGGTAGCAGAAGAAGAAAATACAAGGCTCTTGCAATTAAATTCTCTCATTACCTCTAAAAGAGAAATTGTGCTTATAAGGTTGTTATTGTAATACTCAATAGGCATTCTTACCGATTCTCCGACTGCCTTAAGACCTGCAAAATGAATTACCGCTTCAATATTATTCTCGGTAAATATCTTGCGAAGAGCCTCCTTGTCACGAACGTCTTCTTTATAAAACTTCGGCTTTTTACCGGTTATTTTTTCAACTCTTTCTAAAGATGCATCACTGCTGTTAAAAAGATTATCGACTACTACAACATCGTAGCCAGCACTCATAAGTTCTATACAGGTATGGCTGCCGATATATCCTGCACCACCTGTGTTTAAAATTGCCATTAAAATCACTCTCCATAAAAATAAACATATATATTTATGTTAAATTATATGCACGTTTTTGTCAATAGAATATTTATAAAAATATACTGTTTACAATAATTAATTTTTGTGTTAAAATATGTACTAATATGGGGATATGTCCCCTATTTTCGCGAAAGGAGTACCCTTATGAAATATATTCTTAATCCCTCTGCAATGCAGAGCGTTTTTATGATGCCGTCTGATGCCGTAAAGTCATATCTCAAGCTTGCTTCAGCCGTACAACTGCGCGTACTCCTATTCACAATGAGCAATATAGCCACCGGCATTGACCCCGATTCTTGCGCTAAAGAGCTAAGCATTTCTCCCGAAGATGTAACGGATGCTCTTAATTTTTGGAGTGATGCAGGTGTTTTCTCGAAAAATGAAGAAATCATTTTCAAAAAAGCTCCCGAAAAGCGCGAGACTGCAAAAACCGAGGCCCTAAAGCCATCCCGTGAAGAAATTGCAATGATGGGACAGACCGATGAAAACATTGTTTTCCTTCTTCGCGAGGCTGAGCTTAAATTCAACCGTCCTTTAAGATTTACCGAAATGCAAACACTCGTTTCTCTTTATGCAGATGACGCAATGGATGTTGCGCTTATACTGATGGTGGTTGAATACGCGCTGAGTGAAAACAAGAAAACTATCGGTTCAATAAATAAAATTGCGCAAAGTTGGATTAACGCAGGCGTTGATTCGCTTGAGTCGGCATCAAAACATCTTGAAAAAGTCAGCGCTCAGAAATCCGCCTGGTCTATAGTTGAAAAAGCCTTTGGAATTGAACACAGGCAGCCGAGCGAAAAGGAGCTCGAGTTTAGTGAGAAATGGGTTGTTGAATGGGGCTTTAAAAGAGAAATGCTTAAAGCCGCATATGATATCTGTGTTGACTCGAAAGCAAAACTCTCCATGCCTTACATAAACAAAATTTTAGAGGGTTGGCACCATAACGGTTACAAAACTCCTGACGAGACCAAAGCAAAGCCCAAACCGAAGGTTTTGGAGCAAACAGAACACAAGCCCTCTTACAGTAAAGAGTTATTTGAACAAATGCTTAACCGTAAAGACTGATTTTTAGTGAGGATTAAAATGGGATATAAAGGTGAAATATACGCAAGAGCCTTTAAAATAAAAAACGATGCTGTTAAAACTGCTCTTGCCGAATATGAAAAGAAACTCGCAAAGCTTCGCGAAGAAAAACCCGAATTCAAAGAAGCCGAGATCGACTGTGCAAAAATCGGACCTATGGTCGCTATTGCCGCTCTTTCGGGCGAAACTGACCGCTTTGATGAATTAAAGGCTATAAGTGACAGCATTAACGCAAGATACAAAAGTTTCCTCGACCAAGCCGGAATAACTAAACCGGGATACTTTTGTCCTCTTTGTGAGGATTCAGGCTATTCAGGCGGTGGTTGGTGCGACTGTGTAAAGGAAATCGCAAAAGAATTGATTGCCGACGACCTTTCTCATTCTATGCCGCTCCACACCTGTCGGTTCGAAAACTTTGACCTGAACTATTATCCAAATACAGATAATGAACAAGGTTTGAATCCGAGAAAACGAGCTGCAGCCGTACTCGAGCTCGCGAAAGAGTTCGTTTCCGACTTCCCGCTTGTTCCGAAATCCCTGTTGTTTATGGGAGAAACAGGTCTCGGTAAAACACATCTTTCCCTTGCTATTGTAAATGCAATTACCGAAAAAGGCTATTCGGTTGTTTACGGACCTGCAGGAAAGCTTTTTTCTGCTGCCGAAAAGGAGCACTTCTCTTATAACGGTGAAACCGAAAAGCAGGATGCTTTACTCGAGTGCGACCTTCTTGTTATCGATGACCTTGGTACAGAGTTCCTGACCCCCTTCACCTCTTCTCTTTTCTATAATATAATCAATTCGAGAATTCTCGAAAATAAGCCTACCATAATTAGCACAAATCTTTCTATTAACGATATAGAAAAACGATACAGTAACCGTATCGCATCAAGATTCATCGGCAACTACGAAACCAAACGGCTCATCGGCGATGACATCCGTCAGCAAAAGGCTTTTGAAAATATGTAAAGATAACAAAAAACTCCGTGTTCTGTTGAACACGGAGTTTTGTTTTTTATTAATACATTCCGCCGCCTGCTGCAGCTGCCTGAGCGGCTGCCTTAGCCTTTGCGTCATCGCGGTTTTCTGCAACAAGTGTCTCGGTAGTGAGAACCATTGATGCAACAGAAGCCGCATTCTGAAGAGCAGAACGTGTAACCTTTGTCGGGTCAACGATTCCGGCTTCAATCATATCAACATACTTCTCGTTATATGCATCAAAGCCGTAGTTTGCCTTGCCCTCTGCGAGAATCTTATCGATGATAACAGAGCCTTCAAGACCTGCGTTGTAAGCAATCTGACGGATAGGAGCCTCAAGAGCCTTAAGAACAATCTTGACACCTGTTTTCTCGTCACCGTCGGTCTCGCCGAGAAGAGCCTCAACGGCACCCATAGCGTTTACAAGTGCTGTACCACCGCCTGCAACGATTCCCTCTTCAACCGCAGCCTTTGTAGCTGAAAGAGCGTCCTCGATTCTGAGCTTCTGCTCCTTCATCTCAACCTCAGTAGCAGCGCCAACCTTGATAACTGCAACACCGCCTGCGAGCTTTGCAAGACGTT
>JAZONJ010000084.1:0-12243 GCA_045654425.1 Acutalibacteraceae bacterium | reverse complement strand
AAAACACAGATGGTAATCAACCATAAGGGTATTGCTCGTACTTTCCAGAATATTCGTCTTTTCAACAATATGACCGTTATCAGAAACGTTCTTGTTGGTCTCCACGATCAACCTGAGTTCAAGTGCAGCATTATTGAAAGTGTTCTTCGCTTGCCGAGACATTTCAAGGTTGAAAAGGCAATGCGCGAACGCGCAAAGGAAATTCTTCGCATTGTAGGACTTGAAGAGGAGAGAAATTTCCTTTCTTGTAATCTTCCTTACCGAAAACAGAGAAAGCTTGAAATCGCACGTGCTCTTGCAACAAATCCGAAGCTTTTGCTTCTTGATGAGCCTGCTGCAGGTATGAATCCTCACGAAACTGATGACCTTATGAGCATAGTAAGACGTATTCGTGATGAATTTGATATGACAGTTCTTCTTATCGAGCATGATATGAAGTTCGTTTCGGGTCTTTGCGACGAGGTAACCGTACTTAATTTCGGTACAGTTCTCGCACAGGGTACAGCCGAAGAAGCACTTAACGACCCCGAGGTTATTCGGGCATACATTGGAGGATAACGCTATGGCATTACTTGAAGTTAAAGACTTACAGGTCTATTATGGCGTTATTCAGGCGCTTAAAGGAATCTCTTTTGAGGTTAACGAAGGCGAGATAGTAACCCTTATCGGTGCAAACGGAGCAGGTAAGACCACCACTATGCAGTCGATTATCGGACTTATTCCCTCCCGTGGCGGCAGTGTTGTTTTCGACGGACACGATATTACAAAGACCCCTTGCCATAAGATTGTTCATCTTGGTATGGCCCAGGTTCCTGAAGGAAGAAGAATTTTCCAGGAGCTTACCGTCTACGAGAATCTTCTTATGGGCGGATTCTCACAAAAGGATAAGTCGCAGATAAAGACTGACATCGAAAAGATTTATGAGCGTTTCCCGAGACTGTCTGAACGCCGCAATCAGATTGCAGGAACTCTTTCGGGCGGTGAGCAGCAGATGCTTGCTATGGGTCGCGCTATGATGAGCCATCCGAAGCTTCTGCTTCTTGACGAGCCTTCAATGGGTCTTTCTCCGCTTCTTGTTGATCAGGTTTTCGATATTATCAAGGACTTCCGTAATGACGGAACCACCGTTCTCCTCGTTGAGCAGAATGCAGGTAAATCTCTTGCCATTTCGGACAGAGCTTATGTTCTTGAGCTCGGCGAAATCGTTCTTTCGGGAACAGGCGCAGAGCTTGCAGCCAGCGAAGAGGTCAAAAAGGCTTACCTCGGCGGTTAAAACACAAAACAAAAGGGCGGATATCATCCGCCCTTTTTTGAAAGGAAAATATTTATGAACATTGCAATAATTACAGGCGCTTCAAGCGGTATGGGCAGAGAGTTTGCGAGAAGACTCTCAGAAATTCATAATTACGATGAAATCTGGGTAATCGCTCGCCGAAGAGATCGACTTGAGGAGCTTGCTAAAGAGCTTACTACCCCTATCAGAGTGGTTCCGCTCGATCTTACAAAAAATGAGTCCTTTGAGGAGCTTAAAGCTCTGCTTGAAGCCGAAAAGCCCGTGGTAAAAACCCTCGTTAATGCGAGCGGATTCGGTGTGTTCGAAAAATTTGAGAATATTCCTCTCGACAAACAGCTCGATATGATTGATCTCAACTCCAAGGCTCTTATGGCTGTTACTTATATCGTTATGCCATATCTTAAAAAGGGCAGCGAGGTATATCAGATCGGCTCACTTTCTTCATTCCAGCCGGTGCCCTATATTGCAACCTACGGCGCAACAAAGGCTTTTGTCCTTTCTTTCACAAGAGCGGTAAACTCCGAATATAAAAGCAGCGGAATCAAAATGATGGCTGTTTCTCCCGGATGGGTTAAAACCGAATTTTTCGATACAGCGGTTGTTGACGATTCGGTAATCACATACTATAATCAGTTCTTCACAGCCGAGCAGGTCGTCACCCGCGCTATCAAAGATATGCGACGTGGCAAAGACGTTTCGGTCGTCGGTCCGATGATTCGCGCTCAGGTTCTCTTAACAAAAATTTTACCACATTCAATTGTTATGTGGATTTGGAAAAAACAACAGAAAAAGGCATAAGAAATACGGTCGGGATTTCTCCCGACCGTTCGGTTTTATACCTTTTTAATTATCCGTATCTGAAGACGGTCGATTTTTTTGCCGTATACTCCGGCGTAGTCGTTATTATCGGTAACCCAAGGATAATAATCTCGTCCGACTGCTGCGACTCTGCACTGAACCGAATAGTCGGGGTTGCCGAGCAATCGCACTCTGACACAATCGGCATCCTTTTTATAAAGTCCTGCGTAGTCCTCACGGTTTTTAACCCACGGCAGCCATCTTCCGCCGACGGTATGTACCTGATATTCGATATCACCGCATGTCAGATTTGCGAAAATACAGCGAATCGGCTGATTTTTGATTCCCGCAAAATCGGAATCTCCCTTCACATTCGGTAGCCAACCGCTTTTCGCTGTATAAACCTGATAGACGACCTCGGGAAGAGCCTTTTCGGGCTCTTTTTTTGTTTCGGGAATCGGTTCAGGTTTGATTTCGGGTGTCTGCTGAGGCTTGCTTTCGGTTTCTTTGTCATATTTCGGAACACCGAAGCCACGAATATATTTCGCGCCGATTTTAATTCTTCTGCGTCTGACCGACTCTTTATAATTGCCCTCGATTACGGTAATATAACCGTCCGCAACCTTTTCAACAATACCGACATGATTCGGTCTGCCCTTGTTGTCGCCCTTGCCGTCATCCTCCCAATCGTAGAAAATAATGTCGGCAGGAGAAGGGACACGAGTGTCATTTTCATCAAAAGCACCGAGCTTTTTAAAATGCTCGAGCATCTGCGGACATCCGCATTCTGTCGGGATTATATCGGTGTAACCGAGCTTAATAGCGACGGCTGAAACAAAGGTTGCGCACCATTCGTCGGTGTATTTTACCTTGTAACCCCTGGCGAGAGGTTTATGCGAGTTATATACATCAATAATAGCCTTGTGTGTTCCGTTGGACTCTTTGAAACCGAGCCAGGACAGCGCTTGCGCGACTACTTTTTCAGCATATTTTCCCATTAATTTTTACCTCCTTCGATAAACTGCCTGAAGAGCTCATACATACCCGTTGATGCGAGCCCCGAAACAAGACCGCCTAAAATAATAACCGGGGTGATTTCGAAACTGTTAAGCCAGATGTTAAGCGTAATACCGAGCACCGCCATAATGAGCGGTATGAATCGGTTTATCTGCTCGCTCGGGATAAGATTTTTAATCACATATCCCACGCAAAGACAGATTCCGACTACGATGAGCACCAGATAATCGTTTAAAAATTCCATTTATAAAATCCTTTCTATTTATGAAAATTCTCAAGGTCTGCTATTCTGTGTTCTTCGACCTTAATCTTCTCTTCAAGAACGGGGATTCTTTCGGCAAAATGATTATGCTTTTCAACCTTTTTTTCCAACTGTTCAATTCGATAGTTGGTTAGCTTCGCGCTGACAACAATTCCGCCGAATGCACCGCCCAAAGTTCCCAGAAGAGAAATAAGGGAGACAATAACCGTTTCATTCATGTTACTTCGCCCTTTCCTCTGCCTTTATTAACTCAACAAAGGAGTTGTACTCGGCGAACTCTTCAGGCTTTGCATCCCTCTGACGAAGAATAGCAAGTTCATCATCAATAGAATATCTTTCACGAATACGAGAAACTATTCTCTGCTCATAGGGGAATGGTTCAGGAACAAAAGAATTAAGTTCGGCAAGTTCTTCCGCCGTCATATCTCTGTAAATTCCGTTTTCACAAATTCTCATTATGCTCTAACCCCCCAAAGACTTATAGTTGTGCCGACAGGTAAAGCAGTTGACATACCGGAATTTAAAGCCAATTCAATTTTAGTGCAAGGGTATGGGATAACCGATGTATATCTGTGTCCGTAGGGTGTGCTACGGAGAAAGCCGAGATTTTGGGGATTTGAGTTGTTTAATACCGTTGTAAACTGCCAATCAAATGTATAGTCACCATCAATACAATAAGAGGGGTTTTTTGCACTTGTCGTTGATGCTTCCGTAAATATAGCCAATAATCCGTTAAGTTTTAGCCATAAAATTGTCGCCGTGCTTACTTGTGGCAAGACCGCTAATACCTTGAACTTTTTAAGGTTTATCGGATTTTTGTTCATATCTTCGGTTATGCTTACAACTGCATCTTCTGTCAAAGTCCGCTCGCTTATCAGCTCCCATTTTTCATTAACCTTTGCTCCCGATAATGCTTCAGCTACGGCTTTACCGCTTTGAGCGTTTTCACTTTCGGGATTGTAGGTTTGATCGGTTATAGCGTCCTTACCGTTTGCGCCGGTATCGCCTTTATCTCCTTTCGGAAGCGGAGCATAGGGGAGTGCGTTCCATAAAGTAGAGCCGTCTCCGATTTTAACGAACTTACCGTCAACACCGTCACGGACGAAAGAGATTTCCCCACGTTCAAGCAGGGGATTGAATTTCGTCCAATTAGCAAGGGTATCTTCTCGGTAAGCAAAAACACTACTAAGATATATTTTATCTGCCATATTCCTCACCTCTTAATAAATGTTAGTTGCTGTTGTGATGCGCAACAAATGGATTTGTAAATTGCGAATAGGCATATTTGTTCCAAAACCACTATTTTCATCGTTCAAGAAAAGCGGAATAAGGTATAGTTTACCATTTATGAAACCTGCTTTACCTGTAAATAGGTGGAACTTTCCGCCATCATGTTCTTGTGTGCATTGATAATGTCCTGTTACAGGTACAAAACCTGTTCTGTTATATACTCCATTTTCAGGGTCGTGATATGTGCCGGTTATAAGAGATGTTGAGGGGTCGAACTCCGCAAGTTCTATTAGTTCATTTGCGCTCAAATTATATCCATTTTCAAATACAAAAGAAATTGGCTCTGCGTGAATTTCGGTAATTGCATTATTGATTTTAACAGTAGCGTAGGGATTGTCTAATAGCGTTATACCGCTAACAGGCTTGAATATGGCACTATAACTAGCGTACCCTGCTGTAAAACCGCCCTTGACCGCTTTTGTTATAGCATTCGCTAAAGCCTTATAACCTGTTGCGGTAGGATGTATTCCGTCGCTTACGCCCTCTTCATACATATAGCCGGGTTGAATTTTTAGAACATACTCAACGTTATTGAGGTAACGATAAGGATATTTACAAGAACTCAACACTCCTGCATATCCCATTAGGGAATTGGCTGCGAGTTGTTGTGTATAATATGCATTGTTTGTATCGCCGGAACATCCTATCATACCAATTGAAACTAAAGCATTTGGATATAATTCCTTTGCTTTAGCAACAAATAAAGAAATTGCATCGGCTATCGTAGCGGCGCCAACCCCCTTGTCATTGTACCCACCGCAAACAACGATATCCGTGATAGTTTCGGGGTTAGATACGGGGAATACTTCGCTAACTTTCAACTCTCTTTTGTTGTTTGATTCGGTCATTGTTGCAGTATAGCGAAGCAGGTCGATAAACTTATATTCTTTAGATGCGTCTACACCGTTATCAATGGTTATTCCATCTTTATTTTTAGAAACTCCGTTACAGAAACCTGTTCCGCCAAGAGTATTAATAATACAATTATTATCAGATAGACCCATTTTCTCCTTGAATATCGGAGCCCATCCCTTAACACCTACTTGATGTCTCGCTCCCTGTCCGTAGGAATCCCCGACAAGCAGATAGCGCCTCTTTTTTATAAATTCCACCCGTGATGTCTTTTCTGCATTTCCTCCCACAAAGACAAATTCCGAGCCGTGTTCTAGTGAGAATCTAGCATCCTCGGTCTTGATTTTTGAATCCAAAGCCGACCTTGCCGCATTAGTAGCGGTTTCGGCGTTTTTCTCGGTAGCCTCACACATAATTTTTACCGACTCTTCCATTTCTGAAATATTGCCTTCAACCGTTTCATTGCCGTATTCACTTTTCTGTACGGGAGTAAAATAAAGGATTACGGGATAAGAGTATACCGTTCCTGTCTCTTTTCCTGCCGAGTCAAGCTCGGTAATAACAGCAGCAGCCTCGGCTTCACCGCCATAATTGGTAATTAATTTTGGTATTTTTCTTGAGATTTTACCGCCTGAGACATCGAGGTTTTTGCTTGGATGATATCCTGCACCGTTTGAGTCGAAATCAATTCGGTATAATGCTTTTGCAATGTCTACTGAGCTTACATCGAATACAATTTCGGTAGCGTTATCTTCGTACTGGATTCCCGCCCATATCCTCTCGGTGTTTTTCGGTTCGGTAATGTTAGAAACTTTAATTTCAATTTTTCTGATAGACATATTTACCTCCTGGTTTTTGAAAGTTTGCTGTATCTGATGCCGACACCTGAAATGACCGCTTTATCTTTAAATGAAAATTTTACAGAAATATCTTCGAAGAAAGAGGGTCGTTTTATTAGATTTTTTCCGTTGGAAATTATGTGACGGCCGATTATTTTATTGCAGTCGTAAATTTCAATAGGTGAATCTTCGGTCGTCTCGGCATCTGCGGTTATACTATAAAGCCTTTTTTTATAAATGCTTTTATGTATACGTAATGTTATGAATGAAGAGATTTTGTCGGTAAAAAATTTATCGCTATCGGTGGCATAGCGGTCTTTTTCTCCATCTAAACGATATGCATAAACAGAGTCATTCGGATCTTTTGCGAAAAATATAGTTTCGTTTCCAAAATCTGTTGAAGCAATAATTTTTATGGGAAATTTCCATTTGAAAACAATAGATTTTTTATCATTCCCGAGACCATAAACCGAGCAATAATTATCGTTTATAGATAGATAATATTGTCCGACGAATGCCGCGATTTTAGGCTCCACAGACATTTTCACAGAATAATCTTTAAGTGATAAAGAGTAATCAAGTCCGTAAAGATTTCCGCTCTGCGAACAGAAAAAGATTGTATTTCCTGAGCGTGCAATGGATGAATTATTGTTTTTTTCGGGCAAATTAATCCTTCGATCCATTGTGAGTACGGGGTAGGAAACAGTTCCGGCATTTTCAACTCCGCTCAAAATATTTTTGATGCTGTAAGGCTCCGAAGATATCGCTTTAAAGGCCGTTGCCGACTTGTTTCGCAGAAAGATGACGCGGTCGCTTATAACAATCATATTTTCTTCATCGCCGTTTTGGGCAGAAAGAGAACAAGTGCATCTTTCGGGAAAGTAAAGCGGATAATCGGGATTTATCCAAAGCGCTTCATCCGAATTGTAATAATTTCCGGAAAAAACGGTCAGAGAAGCTTTGCCAGATTTACTGTTGCCGAGGACATTACACGATTTTGTAACAGATACAGCTCGAAGCGCCTCAGTAGTACTGTTTTTTATCGAAAAATACATGTTGTTTTCAATACCGTAAAAGTACGGTGCATAAGGGGTATTGTCCAAATTGATAAAGATAACCTGATTATGTTCCGGCTTATAAATTGCTGTAATTCGGTCTCCCAGTATATCTGCATCTGCTAAATAACCGTTGCTTGACTCCATATCCCACTTGATAATAGTTCCGATATCTGTGGTAAGGGAGCAGGTAATTTTGCTGGGTGTACCCTCAAACTCAGGAAGAGTGAAACTGTTTGAATAACTGTCGGATGTGTAGTAACAGTCGAAATTTCCTGTAAGCATATTCGGGGATTCCAGCATCTTCGGTTTTGACAGATTAAGTTCTGCTGCAGAAATGGCAAGATTTGCTTTATCCCCTCTGCCGTAAATGAAAACAGTCGGCACATAAAAATCTTTTTCCAAAATACGTACCCAGCTTGTCATATCGCTTGAAATTTCATATATTAAAAATTCATCCGACAACTTACCGTAACCCAGTCGTGTCATAAAATAAATTCCACCACCAACGGTTTTTTTGCCCCCATAGATAACATAACTGTACGGAGAGGCAAAATTGTCAGCTGAAGCGCGGTTGAAAGGTATATGACCGAGAGAACGGTGGCTGCCGTCCGAAAAAATCGCAATAATCTGATAATAGATATAACTGTGATTATCGCTTTCGGTAACAACGGCAATCTGGGCGTTTTTTCCGTCAATGGTTAAAAAGAAGTCGGTCAGCTTAAAATCTGCATATTCCGAAAAATCAGAGAGTGAAAAAACGGGTTTTTCTCTTATGAGACTGATACCGGGTCGGTTTTTAAAGCCGTGGTCGGAAAGTATCATATTTTCACAGTCGAGAATATCTGATGGGAGCAGATTATCTTTTTCAAAATCGAGATAGACCGATTCATCTTTAATAATATTTTTTGTGAGACGCAATATCTTTACCTCCCGAACATAGTATTTTTGATGCTTACGGTCTTGCCGAAAAGTCGCTTTCGGGCAGAAGAATAAAGCTCGTTCATAACCGAGAGTCCCGCATCATCTCCGAGATAGAGGCAGATAAGCATTGCGGCTCCGTTTACGAGCAGGGTGTATTCACCCGATTTAGAAAGCTCCACTTCATCGGACAGAGAGCCGATAGGCTCTTTGTTCAAGTCTTCGAGTATGGTATTTATAATGCCGACACCGGCTTTTTTAAGCATCTCGTCAGGTGCCTTTTCTCCTGCAAGGGCCGAGGCCTCGGTAAAAATGTTATAAGCTTTCATTATGTTTTACCTCCATTTGTTCGATAAGCTCTTCTGCATCGGGTAGAATTCCGTGTGGCAGACGCTTTATATACTGAGCCGCAGTAATGGCACCCTTTTCGAATAGGTTAGATAAGAGGGTTATAGATTCACGCTCGCTCTTGCTTGCCGTTTCTCTCAGTTCAACCGATACCGAGAAAAGCAGATCGCGGTATCTTTTTGAGTCGAAGGGAAAATACCAGACACCGTTTTCATCGGAAATTTTAAGACTTCTCTTGCCATACATTCTGACGAAAAACTCTGCCCATATTATTGAAATATCTTCAATAAAACGGTAGTAGCGGTTTTTAAGAAGCGCAAGAGGCTGAACCGACAGAGTGTTAAGCTCGATAATTGCCGAGGTGTTGTGGGCATCGGCATCTCCGAGAGCGGCTTCGGTGGCGCCACTCTGAGATAGGGTGTTAGAAATCAGAGTTTCGACCGATTCGTTGTATCCCGATGAAAAATCAGGTGGATTGATATAACGGATTGCCGAATCGATTTCTTCTGCCGAGCCCCATACTCTGATAATCTGACCGGGGTCGTTTGTGATATCTTCGGGAACAAGCTCGCCGTTCACAAGCATAAGAGGCATACCTGTTGTCATAGCTGACCAGACGCTTGCGGTTATCATTCGGTTTACGGCAATCTGATTCGGAATAAGATAGGTTACCTCGCTGTCGCCGTAAATATTGTTATCGCGCGGCTCCCATGTGAACTGTGAAAGGGGATAAAGTCTGACTCCGATATCCCAGTCTTCGCGGACCATGAATTTTTCTGTAGCTTTTACGGCAAATATATGCACACCGTCTGACATTTTTCGTTTATAAAGCTTTGTGAGCAGGGTGTGTTTTTCGTTCGCTTCGGCATCGGTGATTTCGGGAAGATTTGAAATTTTGTTAGCCGCAGCTTCAAAATAAATATCTGAAAGAGGCTTTCTTTCTGCCAAAATAATATAGGGCTGATTCTGAAGATTTGTACATGTCGGGTCTCCAAAGTATACATTCTCGGCTCGAATTACTTCGCAAGCGATATCGCCCATAATTGCCTCGCCACCGACCTTGTCCGCGTAAAGTCCGGTTCTCACAGTAGGGTCAAAATAGGTATAAATAAAGCCGCTTCCTGAAATATATGCGTTGCGAAGGGCAGTGTCTAAAAGCTCAGAAAGTCTGACTCTTTTGGCAACGGTGTTGCGGTAGGAATTAAGGGCGGATACAGCGAGTCCTATTTCATTTCTACTGTTAATAGGGCTGAAAAGTGCGGAATCGCGTAGTGACAGAGCCTTTCGTTCCTTTTCGATTTCAGCGTTATTGGCTACGGTGTTCGGTATGCCTTCTGCTGAATATTTAACCGAAATTTTCGAAGAGGTAAGATGCGACATCTTAAAATCTCCGATTCTTTTAATGAGATTGTGGCGAACAAGCGGTTTATCGGATGAGCAAGCGGCTCCGTACCATTGGTCGCCGGCAAAAAATCTCTCGTTGATAGCCGTTTGTTCATAGAGACCTCGGCTTCCAAGTGAGGCCTTGAAATTACGCGCATTTCTCATTTCGTTAAAAATTTTTTCAGGGCTGTTTATAACAATCAATCCTTTCTGAATTTAAAATTCAGGGCGGAGTTTCCTCCGCCCGTCCTTTACTTTATGAGTAGCTTATTAGCCGATATATCCCCATACAGTATCTGTAGCAGAGGTCTTTACGAATACATCGTAGTAAATACGATAGTCGAACTTGTAAGCATCTGCGGCGGTGTTCTGCTCAGGAGTGAAAACTCTTATCTTCTCGGTCTTTTTAACGAGATGAGCGGCAGACTTGGGAAGTACGAGCATATGAATATCAGATGCGTCAGAAGCAGGAGAGAATCCGCCTGCAGCGTCGCTCTTGAAATCATAAGCGGTCTTCATTCTTTCGCTTACAACAGGGATGATAGCAATGCCGTTGATAGACTTAACGTTAAGGTTCATTTCGCCCTGCTTGAAGTCGGTAACGGTCATCATACGGGTCAGCTCATCAGAAGCCATGAAAGCGGCATAAGCGGCAGAGTCAACGAAGCAAACAAGCTCTTCGTCATAGCCGGCTTTGGACTGAACCTCGTTTACGAGCTTTAAGAAGGTCTCGTAAGGCTTTGCAAGGTCGCCCTCTACGGTGTTACCCTTTTCATTTGCGAGAGAACCGAGCTTCGAGAGAACGTAAGCGTCACATTCAGGGATAACCTTTGTGCGAACATACTCTCCGAGAACCTTTCCTGCAAGGTTTGCAACACCTGCTTCGTCCATATCCTCACGGTCGATGGAAAGTGAACGTGCGCGGTCCATTGTCATTGTGTAAGATGTTCCCGAAACGGTAACAGAGCCGTTTGTGAAGCCGTCTGCGCGGTCATAATCGGCAAGGCCGTCAAAGTCGATTTCGGGGATAATAACTGTTTTTGCACCTACAAACTTTGTGCGAAGAGCATTGTCTGCAAAGAAAGCGGTAGCGCTCTTTGCTTCGAATACGCGGTCGAGTTCGCCGGAATACATTTCGGCGGCAGCAATAGAATTGATAGACATAATTTTTTCTCCTTAAAATAATTTTTTTAATTTTGCAGAAATCTGCTTATTTGCCCCAGACACCGCGTAAAAATTCTGCGGTAGCGGGGTCTTCTCGGTCATTCGACGAGAGTGAGCCGGTGGTAGCTGAAGCAGTAAAACTCTGGTTGATTTTCTCTTCAAGCGCGGCTTTCATTTTTCTATGCTCGAAAAGGAGATACTCTAAGAACAGTCCTGTGTTATTTTCTGTTGCGGCTGTCTGTACTTCCTTCGGGAGCATATCGGGCGAGGAAATCTCGGGGAATTCCATTTGTATACGGCCAAAATCATCGAAACACTTTTTCTGAGACTGGTTTTTCAGTCTTTCGTAATCTTCCGAGATTGAGTCGTATTTCATTCCCTTCTGAGCGAGGGTTACAGCATTCTCACGGTCAAGTTTTACGAGCTCTTTATTAAACTTGATTTCTAAAAATGCGGCTTCCTCACTTGTGGCATCCGGTGTGGTAGCCTCGCCTTCGTTTGTGACAATTGATTCGGTCTCTGGTAGGACCTCGCCTGTCAAAATTTCTTTTTCTTCCATATAGATTTCCTCCATAATTTAATTAGTTTGTTCTGTGCCGTCATAGTTTAAAAAGCTCCGAATATTGGATATTTCTTTAGCCTTTCTGGGCGGCTTTTTTGTTCTTGCAAAATTTCTTTTGCCAAGGGTGAATCCCAACAGAAAAGAGAGAAGAATGAGAAGAATGGTCATATCAAAATCCCTCCTTTCGCGGAATAGAATTTGCGGGTAGGATTCCCTGAGTTTTTCACGTCATAAAAGGCGTAACGCAGAGCATCCATAAGATGATTATTTTTGTCAATAGGGGTGTTGGGAAGATTTTTGTCCCAACAGTATGAGGACAGCTCAAAAAGGGTGTTTTTACATTTCGGATGAACGAAAATTTTATATTCGCTGATATTCATAATTCCGTTAATAACGCTGTCTTTGCCTTTGACCGAGGGCTGAAGTCTTAAAAGTCCGAGCCGTCTTAAATCATCGTT
>JAZONJ010000083.1:0-2347 GCA_045654425.1 Acutalibacteraceae bacterium | reverse complement strand
TTGGCGCGTCAGCCCTTGATATGTCTCTTCTGAAATCCAAAAGAATGATAAATCTTGACAGCGAAGAAGACGATGTTTTGACCGTTTCTTGTGCAGGCGGACTTGATTTTACCGCTACTGCAAAGCCTGAGACAAAACATTCCGAAGGCTCTGCCCTTTCACTTGTTGTAAAAGGGCTCTCGGGCGGTCATTCGGGAGTAGAAATCGACAAAGGCAGAGTCAACTCGAACATCCTCGCAGGTCGCATTTTAAACACTCTCAAAAAATCAACGGATTTTGATATTGTGTCGGTCTTTGGCGGAGATAAAGGAAACGCGATTCCGCTTAGAACCGAAATCACAGTTATAACAAAAGACACAGAACGGTTTAAAGCAGAGACCGCGGCTATCGCAGAAGTAATAAAGAAAGAAATATCTTCAAGAGAGCCTAACTTTAATATTGAAATTACTGAAATTTCCGAAAACTGTAAAACCGCTCTTTCAGATTCTTTCCAGGATAAGCTTCTCTTTATACTGAACCTCGTTCCCAACGGAATTATCGAGATGAGCAGCGAGATTAAAGGGCTTGTCGAGACTTCGCTCAACATCGGAATACTGAGAGCCGACAAAAACGAAGTGTTTATGAACCATGCACTTCGCAGCAATAAGCAGAGCGCTATCTACGCCCTCTCCGACCGACTCTCTCTTCTTTACTCTTCTCTTCTTTTTGAAATCAAAACGAGCGGTTACTATCCGCCGTGGGAGTTTAAAGAAAACTCCGCTCTGCAGGATGCATACCGTAACACATACTCTGCCGTCAACGGCACACCTGTCAAGGTCGAAGCCATTCACGCAGGTCTTGAATGTGCCGTATTCGCAGACAAAATCAAAGGTCTTGACTGCATAGCGATAGGTCCGACTCTTTTTGATGTTCATACAGTAAACGAACGAATGAAAATATCATCGGTCGAAAAAATTTATAAAACAGTAACCAAACTTCTCGAAAGTTTAAAATAAAAAATAAGGAGTTATTTATGGAAAACAAAACAGAATTCAAGCCGTATGTACCTGCCGATAAAATAACCCCCGAAATTACCGTTACCTCGATAATTATGGGTATTCTTCTGGCAGTTGTCTTCGGCGCAGCAAACGCGTATCTTGGACTCAGAGTCGGAATGACTGTTTCTGCGTCCATCCCTGCCGCTGTTATCGCGATGGGAGTTATCAGAGTTTTAATGCGTAAAAACTCGATTCTCGAATCAAACATCGTACAAACCATCGGTTCTGCAGGTGAATCTCTTGCCGCAGGCGCAATCTTTACCCTTCCTGCCCTTTTCCTTTGGGCATCCGAAGGCAAAATGGACAAGCCTGACATTGTCGAAATCACACTTATCGCCCTCATCGGCGGTCTGCTCGGAGTTTTCTTCATGGTGCCTCTCCGCAATGCTCTTATCGTTAAAGAGCACGGTGTTCTTCCCTACCCCGAAGGAACAGCTTGCGCCGAGGTTCTCTTAGCAGGTGAAAAGGGCGGTGCAAACGCATCCACCGTTTTCGCAGGTATGGGATTTGCGGCTCTCTTTAAATTCATCATTGATGGTCTTAAAGCTGTATCGGGCGAAATTACCTTTGCAGTTAAAGGTTTTGCCGGAGCTATAGGAACTCAGATTTACCCTGCAGTAATGAGCGTTGGTTACATCTGTGGAGCGAAAATCTCTTCCTACATGTTTTCGGGCGGTGTTCTCGCATGGCTCGTTATAATTCCTGTTATCGTCCTTTTTGGTGGAGATACTGAGATTTTCGGAAAGGTTGTTTCCGAAGTTTATGCCGAGGGCGGTGCCGCAGGAATTTGGAGTTCATACGTAAGATATATCGGAGCCGGCGCTCTTGCCGCAGGCGGAATTATCAGCCTTATCAAATCCCTTCCCCTCATCATCAAAACCTTCAGCGGAGCAATGAAGAGTATGATGGGTAGCGAAAAAGCAAGTGGCGAACGCACATCTCAGGACATAAACCTTGTTGTCGTTCTCGTAGCTATCGTTATTCTCACTCTTGCGATTTGGCTCATCCCCGCAATCCCCGTTAGCCTTATCGGTGCCGCAATCATCGTTGTTTTCGGCTTCTTCTTTGCGACTGTTTCTTCTCGAATGGTTGGTTTAGTAGGAAGCAGTAACAACCCTGTTTCAGGTATGGCAATCGCAACCCTTCTTATCGCAACCCTTATCTTAAAGGTTACAGGCGCAGATGGTGTTGCAGGTATGGCAAGTGCTATCGCTATCGGTTCTGTAATTTGTATCGTTGCCGCAATCGCAGGCGATACCCCACAAGACCTTAAGACCGGCTTTATTCTCGGCTCTACCCCCAGAAAGCAG
>JAZONJ010000082.1:0-1827 GCA_045654425.1 Acutalibacteraceae bacterium | reverse complement strand
TACTTCCGTACCACTGACGTTACCGGCATCATCAACCTGCCCGAGGGCGTTGAGATGTGCATGCCCGGCGATAACGTGGTCATGAACGTTGAGCTGATCACCCCCATCGCTATCGAGAAGGGTCTGCGTTTCGCTATCCGTGAGGGTGGCCGTACCGTCGGTTCCGGCGTTGTTACCGAGATCTACGAGTAATTTCAAATCCTAAACAGCAAGAATCCTCCAGTCTTCGGACTGGAGGATTTTTTTATGGTTCTATGTCAATAGTTGGGGTAGAGGCAAAATAGAATAACTTTCAGATCGTGTCGGAGCGTAAGCTCCGGCACGATTTTTAAGTATTAGAGAATAGGATTCTTTTTCTAAAGTTATTGAAGTTTCGCATACCGTAAGATACCCTTTTCAGTACCTTTGTTTTGTTGTTACAGCCTTCAATATATCCGTTGGTCCAAGGAACATCCATAGAGTTGAGGATTTCTTGGAACCAGTTACGGTAGGCTTTAGTGCAATCATTGAATTCCGGCAAATCCATAAGTTCGACGGAATAAAGCCAATCTATAAGTCGTTGTTTTCCCTCTATGGCGGACTTTGAGCGGATTATCGTTAGAAATTCGTTCTTGATGCGGTAGGCATCAGCGAGTCTTGGGGCGATCTCAAACATCAGAGAAAGTCGCTCCATCTCTTCGCCTGTAAGTTTCTCAGTTCGTTTCATCAATAGGTATTTCGAATTTTTGAAATACTTTCGGAAATGTTCAGACAATTTGTTTTGCTCGTTCTTTCTGACCCTTTCCATTCCCCAATAAGCCTGCCGAATTACATGGTACTTATCTGCAACGATCGTTGCTTGTGGGAAGCAGACCTTTGCTACCTGACGAAAGTGCGGGTTCATATCGCAAACGAAGCATTTTACCTCTCTTTTGTTAGAAAATCGCGAGAAATACTTTACCAAATCACTTTCAAAACGATTAGGAAGAATATCAAGAACGGTTCTTTTCTCTGGATCCACAATAATGCTGTTATACTTTTGACCACCGGAATTGCCTTTAAACTCGTCCAGAGAAATTACCTCCGGAAGTACAGTAAGCCTTTGGTTGAATAGATTGAAATAACGCATGGCGGTTATAGATGAAACATTATATCGGCAGCCGATCTCTTTTGCAGAAACCGTTTTCTTGAAAGCGAACATGATCTCGGAAACCAGTCTGGTGGTTACTCTGTAATAACGCGGCAGAAAGGTATTCTTCTCAAAGAACCGCTTTCCGCAGTCACAGCGATAGCGGCGTTTGCGAAGGTGCAGGAAGGTATCTCTGGCTAGTGGAATATCCTTGATAACCTGCATTCGATAGTCGTGCACACGGTCTGTCACTGCCCCACAACAGGGACAGACGTGCTTTCGGCGAGGCAATTCAATAGAGATATGCAGCTGATTTGAAATATTCTCAACATTAGTGATAATTACATCTTCCAAATTGAGAAGCTTTGCGGTATAATTCTGATTGAGCATAGGGGACCTCCTTTTGATGCGGTAGGGGTACTTTCATTTTAAGGTTTTTGTTCTCTATGCTCAACTATTAAATTATGACTTTGGGGTCAGGCTCATCGCCTGACCCCAACATTTATTATAGAACCTGTTTTTTTTTCTATCCCTATATTGACCTTGGCTACCCCTCAGCATCTCTGCTTTTCTCCACTTCGTGAAAAGAGCAGACCCAGAAAAGACACCCGTAAATCTCTGGGCATTTCAATTAATCCCATATCATTCCAAGCCAAAATCCTATTAAATTCCACCCTATTTCACTTCATTTCAACCCAAATCTCAGCTTAATTCTAATA
>JAZONJ010000081.1:0-12882 GCA_045654425.1 Acutalibacteraceae bacterium | reverse complement strand
ACCGCTAATATGCTACTCCAAAACGGAATAGGAAAAGGCAAAAAGGTTGCCATTCTTCTTATGAACTGCATCGACTGGCTTCCGATTTATTTTGGAATTTTAAAGACGGGAGCTCTCGCAGTACCGCTCAATTTCCGCTATGCTGCAGATGAAATTGACTACTGTTTAAATCTTGCCGAAGCCGATGCTCTTATCTTCGGACCCGAATTTATAGGTCGTGTTGAAGCGGTTGCGGACAAGATTTCTAAAAACAGAATGCTCATTTATATAGGTGCCGGATGTCCCGCTTTTGCAGATGATTATAATGACCTTGTTTCTGAGTCTTCTTCCTCCTTCCCTGCTTGCGCACTTTCGGAAGAGGATGATGCAGCAATATATTTCTCCTCAGGAACAACAGGCTTTCCAAAGGCGATTTTACATAAACACAGAAGTCTTATCCATTCGTGCAAAGTTGAGCAAGCGCACCACGGACAGACAAGAGATGACTGTTTCCTTTGTATTCCTCCTCTTTATCATACAGGAGCTAAAATGCACTGGTTCGGCAGCCTTTTAGCCGGAAGCAAAGCTGTAATCCTAAAGGGTACCAGCGCAAAAACAATTCTTGATGCCGCAAACGAAGAAAAATGTTCAATCGTTTGGCTTCTTGTTCCGTGGGCTCAGGATATTTTAAACTCGCTTGACAGTGGAGAGCTTTCTCTTGATGATTATGATTTTTCTAATTGGAGACTTATGCACATCGGTGCTCAACCGGTACCTCAGAGTCTCATTAAGCGTTGGCTTGAGTATTTCCCGAATCACAAGTATGATACAAATTACGGACTTTCGGAATCAATCGGACCCGGAGCTGTTCATCTTGGCGTTGAGAATATTCACAAGGTCGGCGCAATCGGTGTTCCCGGTTACGGTTGGGAAGTGAAAATCGTTGACCCTGAAGGCAACACCGTAAAGCAGGGCGATGTCGGAGAGCTTTGTCTGAAAGGCCCCGGTGTTATGGTCTGCTATTACAACGACCCGAAGGCTACTGCCGATACCCTGAAGGACGGCTGGCTCTTTACGGGAGATATGGCGATGCAGGATGAAGACGGATTCATCTTCCTCGTTGACCGTAAGAAAGACGTAATTATTACGGGAGGAGAAAACCTCTATCCCGTTCAGATTGAAGACTTTATCTCGGCTCATCCGAAGGTAAAGGACGTTGCCGTTATCGGTCTTCCCGATTCACGACTCGGAGAAATTGCAACCGCGATTATATCGGTCAAAAACGGTATGGAATGTAGCGAAGAAGAAATTAACGAATTCTGTCTCGGAATGCCACGCTACAAGCGTCCGCGAAAGATTATTTTTGCTGATGTACCGCGCAACCCGACAGGTAAAATTGAAAAGCCTCTCCTCCGTAAAACCTACGGCGGTGAAGGACTTGTCGATTCACAGAACAAAGCATAAATTTCGTAACTACTTAGTATTTTAGGAGATACATATTATGAAAAAACTTATGATTGGTAACGAGGCTGTAGCCGCAGGTCTTTATGACGGCGGACTCGGAATGGCATCAAGCTATCCCGGTACTCCCTCTACCGAAATTACCGAATTTTTATCCAAATACGACGACATCCACACCGAATGGGCACCCAACGAGAAGGTTGCCTGCGAGGTTGCTTTCGGCGCTTCTCTTGCCGGTATGCGTTCGACCTGCGCTATGAAGCACGTTGGACTCAATGTTGCGGCAGACCCGCTCTTCACCCTTTCTTATACAGGTGTAAACGGCGGTATGGTAATCTGTGTAGCAGACGACCCTGCAATGCATTCTTCTCAGAATGAGCAGGATTCCCGTCACTATGCTATCGCTTCTAAGGTTCCTATGCTTGAACCTGCCGATTCGGCTGAAGCATACCTTTTCGCAAAGACCGCTTTCGAGCTTTCCGAAAAGTTTGATACTCCCGTTCTTCTTCGTATGTGCACCCGAATTGCGCATAGCCAGTCGGTTGTTGAGCTCGGAGAAAAATGCGAAAAGGTCGTAAAGGACTATGTTAAAGACCCTGCGAAGTATATTATGATGCCGGGCAACGCTATCAAGCGTCACCCCATCGTTGAAGCACGCACTGACGCTCTGGCTGAGTATGCTAATGACTGCATTTATAATACCGTAGAAGACAATGGCAGCAAAATCGGTGTTATTACCTCGGGTTGTTCTTATCTTTATGTTAAAGAGGCTCTCGGCGATTCTGTAAATATTCTTAAAATCGGTATGCCGAATCCGTTGCCCTCAAAACTCATTCGTGATTTTGCCGAAAAGGTTCAGACCCTTTATATTATTGAAGAGCTCGACCCCGTTATTGAGACCTATGTTAAGTCGCTTGGAATCGAGTGTATCGGAAAAGAAAAGTTCTCTATTCTCGGAGAGTTTTCTCAAAACACTATTGCCGCCGCTTTCGGAAAAGAACTTCCGACCAGCATTTCGGCAGACTCTGTTATCCCGAACCGTCCTCCGATGATGTGTGCAGGCTGTCCTCACAGAGGAATGTTCTACACCCTCGCTAAAAACAAGATTACCGTTATGGGCGATATCGGATGCTACACCCTCGGTGCTGTACCTCCCCTTTCTGCCCTTGATTCTACCCTTTGCATGGGCGCTTCTATTTCGGGACTTCACGGCTTTAATGTCGCACGCGGTGAAGATGCTGAGAAGAAATCTGTTGCCGTTATCGGTGACTCAACCTTTATGCATTCGGGTATGACAGGTCTTGTTAATATTGCTTACAACGCTACAAACTCAACCGTTATTATCCTTGATAACTCAATCACAGGTATGACAGGACATCAGCAGAATCCGACAACGGGCTATAACATTAAGGGTGACCCTGCCGCAAAGGTAGACCTTGAAGCACTTTGCCATGCTCTTGGCATTAATCGTGTCCGTGTGGTTGACCCATATGACCTTAAAGCTTGCGAAACCGCAGTCAAGGAAGAACTCGCAGTAGCAGAGCCTTCTGTTATCATTTCGAGAAGACCCTGTGTACTTCTGAAGAGCGTTAAAACAAAGCCTGCTCTGAAGGTTAACCCCGATAAATGTAAATCCTGCAAACGCTGTATGGGACTCGGTTGTCCCGCAATCAGCATGAAGGATGGTAAAGCTAGAATTGACGCCACTCTTTGTGTTGGCTGTGATGTATGCAGTCAGCTTTGTCCCTTTGACGCTATAGGAGGAGAACAGTAATGAAAACAACAAGTATTATGATTGTAGGTGTCGGCGGTCAGGGAAGCCTTCTCGCGTCGAAACTCCTCGGCAGACTCCTCACAGATGAGGGCTATGACGTTAAGGTCAGCGAGGTTCACGGAATGAGCCAGCGCGGCGGTTCGGTTGTAACCTATGTTCGTTTTGGCGAAAAGGTTTATTCTCCGATTATAACTGCAGGCGAAGCAGATTTTATTATCGCTTTTGAAAAGCTTGAGGCAGCACGTTACGCTCCTTTCCTTAAAGCTGACGGAAAAATTATCGTGAACACTCAGGAAATTGACCCGATGCCTGTTATTATCGGTGCGGCTGAATATCCGAAGGAGGTTCTTTCAGAGCTTTCGGATAAAGGTCTCTCGGTTGAGGCTCTCGATGCTCTCACTCCCGCTGTAGAAGCAGGTTCGGCAAAGGCAGTTAATATCGTTCTTATGGGAAGATTCGCAAAATATTTCGATATACCTCGTGAAAAATGGATTGCGGCTATTGAAAACACCGTTAATCCGAAGTTCGTAGAGATGAATAAAAAGGCTTTTGAGCTTGGATATAATTCATAAACCAATTTTTTACTATAATGAAAGGTCGATGAAAACAATGGCACGCTACTATCAACCCGAAATCGAGACTATGCCGGTAGAAGAACTCAAAAAACTTCAATCGGAAAAATTAGTCAACCAGGTTCGCCACGTCTACGAAAATGTAGAATATTACCGCAACCTGATGGATGAAAAGGGTGTTACCCCCGATGATATCAAGGGAATCGAAGACCTTTATAAACTCCCCTTCTTATCTAAAGCAGACCTTCGCGATGCTTATCCTTACGGACTTCTCGCAAAGCCACTTTCTGACTGTGTACGCATACATTCGACCTCGGGAACAACAGGTCGCCGTGTCGTCGCTTTCTACACTCAGCACGACATCGACCTTTGGGAAGACTGTTGCGCTAGAGCAATCGTTGCAGCAGGCGGCACAAAGGATGACGTTTGTCAGGTTGCTTACGGCTACGGACTTTTCACGGGCGGTTCGGGACTTCACGGTGGTTCGCACAAGGTTGGCTGTCTGACCCTCCCGATGTCTTCGGGCTTCACAGACAGACAGATTCAGTTTATGACCGATCTTAATGCTACCATTATCTGTTGCACTCCTTCTTATGCTGCATATATTGGCGAATCCTTAAAGGAACAGGGCTACACTCCCGACCAGATTCCCCTAAAGGCTGGCATATTCGGCGCAGAGCCTTGGACCGAGGAAATGAGAAAAAGCATTGAGGAAACCCTCGGAATTAAGGCTTATGATATTTACGGACTTACCGAAACATCGGGTCCCGGTGTTGCTTTCGAATGCGAAGAGCAGTCGGGTATGCATATTAACGAAGACCATTTCTTAGCCGAGATAATCGACCCTGAGACAGGCGAAGTTTTACCCGAAGGCAGCAAGGGCGAGCTTGTTTTTACCGCTCTTGATAAAGAGGCTTTCCCCCTTCTCCGTTACAGAACACGCGATATTTGTATTCTTTCTCGAGAAAAATGTTCTTGCGGACGTACTCACGTCAAAATGACAAAGCCTATGGGCAGAAGCGATGATATGATGATAATCCGCGGTGTTAACGTCTTCCCGAGCCAGATTGAGACAGTTCTTCTTAAAGAAGGCTACTCCCCCAACTATCAGATTATCCTTGACCGCATCAACAACAACGATACCTTCGACATTAATGTTGAAATGAATCCCGAGCAGTTCACCGATACCGTAAGCGGAATTACCGAAATGGAAAGAACTCTTTCCGAAGCAATGAAACTAATGCTCGGTATCAATCCGAAGATTCACCTCGTACCGCCGAAATCAATCACACGAAGCGAAGGTAAAGCGGTTAGACTTATTGACAAACGTAAGCTTCACGACTAAGGAGGAATTACAATGGCACTTAATCAGTTAACAGTTTTCGTTGCAAACGAGCAGGGTGCTCTTTGCGGAATTACCGATACCCTTGCCGATGCAGGAATTGATATCAGAGCTCTTTCTATCGCCGATACTAAGGATTTCGGCATTCTCCGACTCATAGTTGACGGAAACGAAGCTGCTATGAAAGCTCTTGAAGATAAGGGATATCTCGTAAAGATTACCCCCGTTGTCGGTGTAAAAATCGGAGATGCGCCCGGAAAACTCGCAAAAGCACTCGACATTATCGATGAGGCAGGAATTAATATTGAATATCTTTACGCATTCCTGACCCGCACTGAAAAGCACGCTTATGTTGTTATCCGTGTTGCAGATAACGATGCCGCCGAAAAGGCGCTTGAAACCGAAGGTTTCCATTTGATAACCGATGCAGACGTGCACAAGCTGTAACAGAAAATTTAAAAGCCGTGTGGAAATACCACACGGCTTTTTCTTATGCCTTAAAATCTTTATATGTTGAGTCAAGGGCTACAAGCTCATCGAATGTGTCAATCTCGATTATATCTTCCTTGATACATTCTCTTATCTGAATAGAGTAATTATCCTTATAATAGGTAAGCGGAACTTCGTCCCAATACTTGCTCTTGCCATCTTCAGACTGGAAAAGTGATACTGCATTGTCTTTAAGCTTTCTGCCATCCTCGGATGTCCAGTATGATATTCCTACCATCTGATGACAGTTTTCTCCGCCTATAGCAACACTTTCAATAGTACCGTCAGGATTCTGTATAAAGCACCAGTCATCGGTTTTTGCAGTTTTGAAACCGAGATAATTCGACTCGTACTGATAGGTCGTTATAAGCTCGGGATTGTAAAGATAAAGATCAGCCTCGCAAACATAAGCATTTTCAAGAAGATCCTTTGCTTTTACAATAGAGGAAATATTATTCGCCTCGTTATATTTCGGATTCTCGATAAACTTTATCATCGGATATTTTTCTAAAAGACAGTCGAACTGCTCTCCGAGATATCCTCTGACGATATAAATTTCTTCTATTCCGGCACTGAGCACCGCATCAAGAATAGTGTCAATAAGACGTCTGCCATTTACTTTTACAAGCGGTTTTGGTGTTGTAAGGGTAATAGGCACCATTCTTGAGCCGAAGCCTGCCGCGATAAACACCGCTCTCTTTACCCTGTAGGGTTCAAGAGCGCTTAGTCCTTTTTCGGTAATTTTTTGATTATCAATATACCCTTTTGCCACCATATCGGAATATGTATCTTCGATGGAACAATCGGTTTTCCCCATATATACCGAATTAAGAACCTCAAACTGTTTTTTATTTAGCATTAGAACTCTTCCCTTTTTATTTAACAATCTCTTCAGCGGTCTCTTCTTCAACAAGCTCAACCTCTGCTTCGGTTTCTTTTTTAGAAAGTTCTTCAAGGTTAAGGGTCTCTACTACCTTTTTCTTAGCCTTGCGCCAAAGAATAATAACAACGGCTCCGACAGCAACAACTACACCGGCAACAGCCTGAATAGCATAGGTCATAACAGAAGGGTCAATGTAAAGCATCTGGGGTGTAAACATAATAATTTCTCCTTTTTACTTTTTCTTAATTAATTTGTTGATAATATAATTAGCTCCAACCATGCCGTTTGTACCAAGGCTATAGAAATATTTTTCTCTTTCTGCCTTAGCATTAGCGCCAAAGGTGTCGCTTGTAAGCAATTCTTTAACGGTATCTGCAAAACGGGGTTCGATTTCATCCTTATCGAGAGCCACGCCGAGAACGTTGCGAAGTCTGATTTCCTGAGGCTCGATGCCAATCTTCTCCCAATTTTCATTCTCCATTTTAATTTTGGTATTAATGAAAACTACAGGTTTGAGGGTTGCGAATCCAAACTCAATTCCTATTCCCGACCAGTCTGTAACGAGAAGGTCTGAACTGTATACCGAGGTGTTGGAACTGAAATCCAACTCGAACTGAAGTCTGTCGCCCACCTTGTCAGAATATTTTTCAACAAGGCGATCCATTTTGGGCGAATATCTCTTCATATACTCGGGATGGGGTCTTACAATAATTTTGTAATCATCACCGTAAAGCGAATCGATAAGGTTTTCGATACAACTGTCAAGAAGATTATCCTCCTGCCAGGAAGGAGCGATAAGTATCTGCTTTCTCACGCCATCGTTTTTCTCGAGAGCCTCGCACGAAGTTATAAGCTGTTCTATAAGCGGATAACCAAACTCGACTAAGTCTTTTTCCTTTGTGCCGTAAAGCTTTTCGGTTGCTCTGACCTCAGCCGCGATATGCGGTCCCGTACAGAAAACCGTATCGAAATTATCGAGCGAATGGTCTCTAAAGCCCATATGCATACTTGCAGGGTCATGGGGCACGAAAATATAGTTTATATCCTTTTGCATAAAGGAACGTTTGATATAACTATTATCGAGGTCAGGTGTTGTCATAACAACCATATCTGCCTCAATCTTCATCATAAGCGGAATAAGCTTTTTAACGCCGATATAATAAGGCTTGATTTTCGGCTGCTCCTTTGCAAGCTCAAAAATCACATCATTCGGATCGTTAGTAATGTAATGAATAACAACCGTCGTCTTTTTAAGAAGAACTTCGATTATCTCTTTGTAATACTTGTAAAATCCGCTTCTTTCAGAATAAAAAACGATATGTTTATTTCTTATCGAGAAAAATCTCTTGTAATCGGCTTTTTCCCTTTTAGCGTTTTCATCTCTTTGGAAAAGTTTTTTCTTTCCGCCGAGATTCTGCAGCTCCTGAAGTTCCTTACGACTTTCCTCAAGAGCCTCGTAATCAACATATTTTTTAGGCGGAATTGCAGCGTTAAGCGCATAAAGCTGTACTATCGCAAAAAGGTTGCTTGCAACCCAATAAAGCGCGATTCCCGCAGGTACGAAAAATCCAAGATAGAGTGACAAACCAACCGAGAAAGCAAGCATTCCCCACTGGCTCACCTTACTCTGCTCTGCCTGAAGAACATTGGCCTGATTCTGACAGTAGCAAAGGAAGTAGGATGAAAGTCCTGCGATAATTGGAACTATAACGGTAATTCCCCAAACAATGCTCGGATTATAAGAAAGATTGATACCGAGGAAGCTAAGGTCAAAACCCTTTATAAGCTGAAGAGCCTCTTCAGAGCCCGGAATAGCCGCAAACTGAGGATAGAGCGCAGGGTCTTTTATAGCCTCGATTGCCGTAAGCTGAATCGAAGAATCGGTAAGCGGAACACCTTTAATACTGCTTGCAAGGGTGGTTATCGATTCAATAAGCCCCTGTTCGAAATGGAAGAGATAATTGAAGGGCGAATAAATAACGCCGACAACACCCATAAGCAGAATAATCTGAATAAGGAGAGGCACAATGCTCGCGAGAGGATTGTACTTATACTTTTTGTAAAGCGCAGACTCTTCATCGGCTGCAGAATCCGGGTCTCCGAAATACTTAACCTTAATTCTGTTTATTTCGGGCTGCATCTGCACCATTTTGATAGAGTTTTTCTGTACCCAGACAGAAAGCGGCAGTATAACGATTTTTGTAATAAGAGTGAAAACAATAATTGCAACTCCATAATTACCTAAAAAATTATAACACCACTCCATTATAAATCCAAGTGGTAATGCTATCCAACCTGTTAAAGTATCCATTTAAAACACCTTGTTTCTAGTCTTTATAATCGTAAACCTCGCCGGTAGGCAGAATATTTTCAAGGTCATCTGCTCTGCCATAGATTTTAAATTCTTCCATATGGTTTTCTTTTGTGAAATAGTATTTCATAAATCTTCTACCCTCAGGGTAGGAATAACTTTTGAATACCTGCTCAGAAGGCTCTCCCTGAACCAGTTTTGTAAAGGCTTCTGAAATATCCTCGAAGGATACAGGAGTAGAATCCTTTTTCATTTTCTCTCCCTTTTCCCCGATTCCCTTTACCAGCAAAAGAGGATTTGCACGGGCAGTAACATCAAGCTCCACCGAATCGTCAAAACCGTGGTCTGCCAGAATAACAATAGCAGAATTATCGTAAACTCCGCTTTCTTTCAAACGCGCTAAATACTTATCGCAAATGGTAAGGGTGCATTCAATATTATCAATATAGGTCGCATCTTCCTTGATATTTACATTCTTATCATACTTAAAGGGAACGTGAGCGCCTTCAATATGAATTATCCTTGCGCACTTCTCGCCAATAACCTTTATCGGATTTGAATCATCTATAGCATCATAAAAAGAAAGGTTGTCCGATTTAACCGTTTCTTCCGCTATATATTTAGCATCCTGAAGGTGTTCCGGCAAATTGTAACCGAATCTCTTAATATCCCACGGAGCATATCGTATCATCGCCATTTTTGCCACAGCAACTCCTGCAGCTACGGGACTCGAGAACTTAGAGTCTATATTTATCTGGTTTTCGAACCAGCCATCATACTCACTCGGCAAAATTATTTCATCGGCATTATAAAGTCCCATTTTATAATTTTCTTCGCGGAGATACTTAAATAACGGAGACTCTTTAAACGAAGCCCTTACATACTCACGATATGTGGTCTCGTTTTCGTTCCACTGTCCGGTTAACATACTCGATACAGCATTAAGCGTAAAGGGATACATTGCGGCTGCATCATCATAATAAGTAAAATCCTTGAAGGTGTCAGCAAACTCACTGTTTTTGTTCAGCGTCTCAATAAATCTCTTGCTTTCAACCGCATCTACAACAAAAACTATAAGGTTTTTGTCCGATGAATATACAAAATCATTTTTACCGGTTGGAACCAAATCTCCGTCCTTTTCGACGATAGGTGTTGTAAGAGCAAAGGTGGAAAGGGTAATTATCAGCATAACGCTGAGCGCCAAAGCGCCGTATAAAACCGCTTTTCTGAAAATTACCTCTTTAAACTTTAACAAAACAAAAATCAAGACGCCTATTACAACCAAGGAAACAGCAATCGATTTTATTCTTTCAACCGATGGAGCGTTCCAATCTACATTAACTCCGTCAAGAGAAGGAATTCCCGAAACGAGAAAGTTTCCCTGTATATAACAGATAAGAAAAACCGAACCGATTGCCAAAACGCCAATATTATATGCCGTATTTCCTATAAGCCTCAAAACCGCAAGCATCACCGAAAGCAGTAAAAATGCAATTATAAAAATAATGACAGTAACCGGCACCAATGCTTTTATACTGAACCAGAATTCATCCTGCCCCGCCAAGAAAAGCTCTATCGGAGCATAGATGCAAAGCATAAAACTGACGGCTGCAGAAAGGACTATTCCCACAGAAATGCCCTTCAGTTTGGTTTTAAGTTTTTCCATAACCATTTCCTTTCAAGCAAATATTTTTAATCTTCCAATTTATAAATATTACCTGTTGGAGTCATATCTTTAAAGTCGTCCGCCTTTACGTTTATACGGTATTCCTCCATTATATTCTCTTTGCCGTACTCAAAAAGCAAAAATCTTCGACCCTCAGGATAGGTGTGCTTTGAAAAAGCTAGCTCAGTCTTTTCTCCGTCAAGCAAATCAACAAAAACTTCTGCAACATTTTCATAAGATACGGGAACATCGCTGATTTTCATCTCATCGTTAGTTTCCTCTATTCCCTTAACCATAAAGGCAGGATTCATTCTTCCGATGAATGTTTTTTCAGTAATATCAAACCCGTGATCACCCATTATCACAACAACCGTGTTATCATAAACACCGCTTTCTTTGAGTCTTTTAAGGTAAGTGTCACAAATAGTAAGACAGGCATCCATATTTGTAGCGTAGGTCGCATCGGGCTCAATTTCTACATTTTTATTATACTGAAAAGGAATATGCGCACCCTCAATATGAATTATTCTTGCGCATTTTTCCTCGGTTAATTCAATCGGATTCTCATCCTTTATTCGCTCATAAAATTCAATGTTATTCATTTTTATAACATCGAAATCATTCAGTGACGGTGCCGTCATTGCTTTTGCGGCAAAATCGTACACATCATAGCCGAACCGTTTGAACTGCCAAGGCGCATATCTTATAGCCGCCATCTTGATAATCGTTTTGAAAGCCGAAAGGTTGTCCTTCCAATCGGGTGTCGCAACTATATAGTTTTCAAACACGTCAGAAAATTGCCTCGGCATATCGAATGATCCCTGACTATAGAAGCCTGCTTTATAATTTTCCATACGAAGCTTTTCTATTAGCGGAGAGCTATCCAACGCCTCTGTAACGTAATCCTCGTACGGCATATCATTTTCATACCATTTTCCGCTAAAAATAAAGGGTAACGAAGGCTTTGTATATGCATATCCCGCAAGTGTATCGCCAAAATATGTAAAATCATCAAATGTATCGGAAAACTCCGGATTTCTCCCGATAGCCTTTAGAAACTCACGGTTATCTATCGCGTCTACAACAAAAACGATAAGATTTTTATCCTTGCTGTAAGTAAAATCGTTGTGACCTGTTACTAGAATATTTCTGTCCTTGTTTGTGAATTTTGTGGTAAGGCAAAGTGTTGAAAAAGTAATTGTAAGCATAACGCAAAGAGCTAACGTCACGTATTTCACAATCTTTTCGAACCTTACCGCTTTGAAAAACACATAAATCATGACTACGGCAATCACAACAACGGCTATTAGCACAATAGAAGAAATTTTTCCCGCAGAAAGCGCATTCCAATCAACCTTTGCACCCTCTAAAGACGGAAGGGTTGACACAAGAAAATTTCCCTGTACATAAAAAATTGCCAAAACTACGAAAAACAGCCCGATTCCGATATTATAAACTGTTTTACCGATTATTCTTAAGATAGTAAAGAGTAAAAGTTGAAGAATAAAAACTACTCCGAAAAGCTTAAGTGCAAACGGCCACAAACTGCCAAAATCAAACCAAAAATCACCTTGATTTGAAACAAACAATTCAATCGGTGCATAAATGCACAAAAGAAAACTGATAGTTGTGGCAAGCACTATACCTGCAGATATTTCTTTTATTGCAGAAAATATTTTTTTCATATCACTATTTACCATATTTTATCGGAGAAAAATGAAACGTTTTAATGCATACTTCGGTGAATACCGCAGAAAGCGCGTTTGAAAGCACCTCAACAATAACATCTTCTGTGTTGAAATGCCCTGCATCAATAAGTGTAATTCCTGACGCATGAGCATCCATAAAGACATTATGCTTTATGTCGGCGGTAACATATGCGTCTGCTCCCGAATTTAAAACATCTTGGAGCATACTGCCACCCGAGCCTGAGCAAACCGCAACCCTTTTTATAAAGGTGGAGTTGCCTACATATTTTACGGGAACCGCAAGTTTTTCTCCTACGAGTTTTGCAAGCTCTTCGCTTGTGAGAGCTTCTTCATACTCTCCGACTCTGTAGAGAAAGCCTTCACTATCAGCAATTTTTTCGATATTTGAAAGCCCGATAGCCTCTGCAAGAGCATCGTTTACACCGCCATCAGCCTGGTCCAAATTCGTATGAGCAGAAATTACCGAAATACCATTTCGGATAAGTCTGTAAACGAGGCTTTGCTCGGTAACACTCTTCAGCGGGTCGAAAATGACAGGATGATGAGTAACAATAAGGTTTGCGCCTATTTTTACCGCTTCACTGATTGCCTCATCGGTTAAATCCAAGCAAACGAGTATACCCGTCACCTTTTCTCTGCCATCGCCGACAAGAAGTCCGACATTGTCATAAGGGAGGGCTGACGAAAAATCGTATT
>JAZONJ010000080.1:0-3801 GCA_045654425.1 Acutalibacteraceae bacterium | reverse complement strand
GACGATTTTCTTGCCAACGGCTGCGCTCTTCAGGGACTTATAAATATTGCCGAATCTGCAGGAGCAACAGTTGAGGGGCTCGGAATTGCTATTGAAAAGGGATTCCAGATTGGCGGAAGAGTTATCCGCAACCTCGGTTATCAGCTTGAAAGCCTTGCAATCGTTGACGCTATGGATGACGAAACAGGTACTATTACATTCAGAGAACAGTAAAATGAATAAATATCCCCTGATTTTAAAACCCGTTATCAAAAATTACATATGGGGTGGCAGACGTCTTATAGAAGAATTCGGCTTTGAAACCGAAGCCGACAGAGCGGCAGAAGCTTGGACACTTGCCTGTCACAAGGATGGCACCAACATCGTTTTAAACGGCGAGTTCGCGGGTAAAAGTCTCTTAGAGGTTTTAAGCCTTTGGAACAACACCGAAGACTTCCCTATCCTTATAAAACTAATTGACGCTCTCGACCGACTCTCGGTTCAGGTTCATCCCGACGATGATTATGCCTTTAAAAATGAGGGCGAACCGGGCAAAACCGAGATGTGGTATATTGTCGATGCCGAAGAAGGCGCAAAGCTTGCCTACGGATTTAACCGAAGACTTGAAAAAACCGAGTTTAAGGAAAGAATCGAAAGCAACACGCTCGACGAGGTTATAAATTATGTTCCCGTCAAAAAAGGAGATGTTTTCTTTATATCGGCAGGCACTCTGCACGCTATCGGAAAAGGGATTCTCATAGCTGAAATTCAGCAAAATTCCAACACAACATACCGCGTATCCGACTATGGCAGACTCGGGGCTGACGGCAAACCGCGAGAGCTTCATATTGAAAAAGCTCTGGACGTTACCCTAACCGACAAACCGACAATCCCCTACGGAACAGTTGGAGAAGTTAATAAACTCCCTTACGGCACAGTCCGTTCACTTGCCGAGTGTGAATTCTTCAAAACAGAGTTGCTCTCACTGTCAGGCGAAACCGAAATCATACCCGACACCGACTTTACTTCTTTGACTATACTCGGCGGAAACATATCTCTTGAATATGGAAATGAGAAGTACACCTGCAAAAAGGGTGACAGCATTTTAATCCCGAAAGAGACTACTGCAAAAATTTGCGGAAAAGCCGAAATTATCATTTCAAAATAAAAAATAAAAGCACCGAGAAAACTCGGTGCTTTTTGTTATACTTCTGTAATGTTAAAGGTGTTTCGAACGAGGTCTCTTACCTCTTCAAGCGACTTTTTGTCAGCATACATTATCTGAGAAATAATGTTTCCTGTGGCGGTGCCTTCCGAAAGTCCGATATAAACCTTTTTGCCTGTATATTCTGCAGTCAGTCGGTTCAGATATTTATCCTTACTGCCACCGCCGACAATGTGTATAGATTTAATCTCTTTTCCGCTGATTTTCTCAATCTCTTTAACGGTTTTTTCATAAGAATGAGCGAGCGAATGATAAACAGAAGACAGAACATCAGCAAGCGGTAAATCGGGCTTTTTGAGATATCCACGTATTGCTTCTATCATATTATCAGGGGCTAAGAAAACAGTATCGGTCGGGTCGATTTTCTCTGTAAATGTGCTTGCCATCGCCATTTCCATCATCTCATCATAGGTATATTTCTTATCAAGATTTTTTCTTATGCTCTGGAAAAGCCACATACCCATAATGTTTTTAAGAAAACGGAAACGGAATTCAATACCGCCCTCGTTTGCAAAATTGGCCTCTAACGCATCATCGCTGAGCACAGGGTAAGTGTTCTCGGTACCGATAAGACTCCATGTGCCCGAAGAGATATAAACACTCTCATCACCAATCGGGCAAGCGGCAACCGCCGATGCGGTATCATGTGACGGAGCGTGCACAACCTTTGTTGAGAAACCAACCTCACTTGCCACTTCGGGAGAAAACTCGCCAAGCAAAGTACAAGGCTTTGAAATCTCTGAAAAAAGCTCCTTCGGTAAGCCGAGGGTCGATAAAATATCCTCATCCCAGGTCTTAGTTTCGGCATTTAACAGGTTTGTAGTCGAGGCGATTGTATATTCATTATGAATGACACCTGTAAGCTTGAAGCCGAGATAATCGGGCATCATAAGAAAATACTTCGCGCGAGCCAGTTTATCTCCGCTTTTTTCAGCAAAAAGCTGATAAATAGTATTATAACTCTGTTTTTGAATACCCGTCTTATGATAAAGCTCGGTCTGAGGCATTATTCCGAGAACCTCGGACATAGCCTTTTCAGTACGGCTGTCGCGGTAGGACACAGCAGGTAAAAGTTCCTTTTTGTTTTCATCAAGAAGAACATAATCGACACCCCAGGTATCAATAGCAACCGTTTCGGGAATTTTGCCTATCTCTTTACACTTCTTTATTCCTGCCTTTACCTCACGGACAAGATTTTCAGCGTCCCAAACAAGCGTTCCATTCTCGTTATGAATTCCATTTTCAAAACGGTAAACCTCTTCTAAAACAAGTTTTCCGTTTTCGACAGAACCTAAAATATGTCGTCCGCTTGAAGCTCCGATATCAACTGCTAAATGGTACATAAAATACCCCCGAATTATACTACTTAAAATCAAAATGTCTGCACAAATAATCTGTTTCTATTATTTATATTAATTTTACAAGATAAGCCATATAAGTGTCAAGGGTAAATAGTTCAAAATTTGCGACTAATAGTTCAGCGCTGCCATATTGAGTATCTGAAAACCGATAAAAGCAGGATTAGAAGGTTCGCCTCCGATTTGCTTTGCAAATCAAAATAAAAACGACCGACATAAAGTCGGTCATTTCTATTTGATGCGAGTGACAGTAGTCGACCTTCTCGGGTTCAAGAGGCCACAAACTCAATTCATATTACCAAGACAAAAATAAAAGAAACCAACCATACAAAGTTAATGCAAAAGAAATTGTATTAACGTATGAAGAACATAGTTGTTTTATTAACCGAAAATTAATTCTCCAAAATATTCGGGTCGGTGGAAATCAGGTGTGGGCCAATTTACACAATTCCAAGAAAAGTAATGCTCCTGTAAGGTAAGATCACCGCATTTGTAGAAATTTGCGCGCATTTTTTTACCGGGTGCAGCAACAAAATCCTTAAAAAACAATTTGATAAAAGCAAACGGTATCTTGTAGGTGATTTCCCAACCGTCTTCTGTGAGGACGGGACAAGCATTAAAAAGATTATCCGGTTGTTTTGGCAATATTCGGGCTGAATCCTGACGGCAAGTGCCAAAACCGAGATGCATACATTTTACGGAGTTGAACTCAAAATTGAAATACCTAGGGTCTCCTTCTACAGGAGAAAAGAAGAATTCCAAACAACTGTCCTGACAAGGAATGCCGAGCGGTCCGTTTTCTTCTGCTCGTATATTAGACTCTTTTGCGGTAAGTCGCAGATATAACGCCTCTGCATCATAGCAAACTTGTGCAGTTGACGAAATATCGATTTCAGGCGTCCAAAGCCTTGTATCTATAGGAGCAACAGGAATATCATTCCAGTTGTTAGCTTTCGGCAAAATCGTATAAGTTCTCATAATATCTCCCTACTGTTAAAGAATAATTTTAAAAATTATAACATATAATTATATCTTTTTCAAGATTTCGTTATGGTCAGAAAGGTAAATTCGCAATATTCAAAATGAAAAAGAACCAACCTTGCGGTTGATTCTTTTTTATTTAGTGCGGTTCTTTATAACCAACCCGGGGCGCGAGGTAAGAACCACAAAAAAGAAGAACCTCAGCACGCGAAAAAGCGTGTCGAGGCTCTCGACTGGTCCGAGTGACAGGAGACTCTG
>JAZONJ010000079.1:0-3804 GCA_045654425.1 Acutalibacteraceae bacterium | reverse complement strand
GAAATAAACATCGATGCTATCGAAAAAATGTTATCTCACGAAAAGGTTGTCGCTGTCGGCGAAATCGGTCTTGACTATTATTGGGACAAGACGTATATCGCAGAACAAAAGGCGGCTTTTCGTCTTCAACTCGAGCTTGCTAAAAAGTATAATATCCCTGTAATTATCCACGACCGCGATGCTCATGCCGACACAATGGAGATAATCCGAGAGTATAAACCGAATGGTGTGTTCCACTGTTTTTCGGGAAGCGTCGAGACTGCGCGAGAACTCATTAAGACGGGAATGTATATCGGAACCGGTGGAGTTTTAACCTTTAAAAACTCACGGAAGTTAAAAGAAGTAGCTGCCGAAATTCCGCTTGAGAGAATACTGCTCGAAACCGATGCGCCATACCTTTCTCCTGAACCAAAACGCGGTAAAACGAATAATTCTTCACTTATTATTTATGTTGCAGAAGCACTGGCAGAAATTAAAGGTGTTTCGGTAAAGGAAGTTCTTGAAGCAACAAAGAAAAACGCAGAAAATCTTTTCAATTTTTAAACTTTAAATTTTAAAAACCGAGGAAAATTTTCCTCGGTTTTATTTTTTTATATTTTGAATAAGGCTCTGCTTTTTACGCAAAATAATATTGAAAGCGGGGTGAATCTATAATGGATAACAACAGAAATCAGAACAACAATCAGAACAACAACCAGAACAACAATCAGAACAATAATCAGAATAAAAACAACAACAAAAACGAGCAGAACAAGAATAACAACAATAAAAACGAAAACAAGAACAACCAGAATAATTATTAATCATTCTGAAATAAAAATCTCAGGTAGTTTTTACTACCTGAGATTTTTGTGTAACAAAAAAGGTGGAATCGATTTGATTCCACCTTGACTAATTATGCGCCGTAGCTGATGTTTTTAACCTTGAACTGATTGATAGCAAACTTGCTTACCGAGTATTCCATCGACTTCATATATTCTTCAACCATTTCGGTGAACTCATCGCCCTTGATGAGATAAAGAATATCGGAAGCGAGGAGATGCTCTTTATAATATGTGTCGGCATTGATATCCTTCTTGACTACAAGATAAAGAGTTTTGTGCTCTGTATCGTCGATAAGCTTGATTTCGTCCATTTCCATTTTATTTACATCTTCGAACTTATCAAACTTATAATTAGAATCGGTCTCTTCGCTACCTACGATAACGATAAGCTCATCTTTAGCCTTAGGCTCTTCCTTCTTATCTTCTGAAGAGGTTGTGCCCGATGCTGTGCTCTCGGTTGAAGAGGTTACCTCGGAAGATGTTGATTCGGTAGAAGATACTGTAGTGCTTTCGGTCGAAGATGTATTCGAGCTTGTTGTAGAAGTTGAATCTGATGTTGTAGAAGAGGTTGTAGAAGAGGTTGTAGAAGAGGTTGTTGAACTGCTGTTTTCAGTCTTATTATGTTCGTCGTAAATCTTCTTAAACTCTTCACCATTCTTGAGACGGTCTACATATTTTGTGAGTTTATCTTTTACATCTTTAGCAGTTTCATCTGTATAGGTTTCGGTTATAGCGTAAACTGCGATATAGTTTTCATCCATTGCCTTCTGAATATCTTCAGCAGAAATTTCTTTCTCTCCGCCCTTGTCGTAAATGCTCTTAAAATAAGCATCTCCGTAATAGTTAACCTTTGTAACCTCGGCATAAGTATTATAAGAAACTCCGTTTAAAGGAAGGAAGTCGCCATAGCCATACTGATAACCGTAATTATATCCGTAGTAATACCAGTTATACTGAGCAGCATATTCAGCGTTTGCAATATCCTCTGTGCTGAGCTTTAGATCCTTTTCATTGCAAAGCTTCTGATAAGCGATTGCCTTAAGGCAGTGCTGCAAAGCAATCTCCTTGACATATTCGTCATATTTCTTTCCTTCTATTGTCTGCTTGTGATAATCAAAGTCTTTAGCGGTAGTATCTATTGATTCATCGTTGTTTACCTTATCCTGAGCCTCCATATCAGCCATAACAAGATAATATGAATACATAGCAGATGTTATTTTAATATCTCCCGAAGATACTGCAACCTCATCCTTCGGATGACAAGCGGCAAGACAAAATACCATTACTGCTGCAATTATAAATGCAACTGATTTTCTAAAAATATTCATTAATATAGTCCTCCAAGACATTATTATTTAAATATTATAATCTAACTTTTAAGAAAAGTCTATAAAAAAATTGTAAATACTACAAAAGTTCCGCAATTTCTTTCAAAGCCGCGGCTACATTCTGACCTTTTCTCAGTTTCACCGAATAAAAAGGCTTTTCAGATACATTAAGAGTCACTCTGCCGTTAAGTCCGTCACAAAGCTTATTTACCTGCTCTTCTTTAATTTCGGTTATTCTAAGAATTAATGTATCTCCGCTTTGGTTTATTTCGTAAATTCCGCACTTTGCGGCACGACTTCTGAAAAGAGCAATATCTATAAGGCCGAGCACAACCTTGGGCGGCTCTCCAAAACGGTCACAAAGTTCATCAATAACGTCCTCTGCGTCCTCTTTCGTTTTAATATCAGCAATTCTTCTGTAAATGCCAAGTCTTGCGGGCAGACTTTCAATATAACTTTCAGGAATATGAGCCGATATACTGAGGTCGACCGTACACTCTGCTTCAGGCTCGACCTTGATTCCTTTCTCCTCGCTCATGGCTTCAGACAAAAGTTTCAAATACATATCATAGCCTACCGCTTCCATATTGCCGTGCTGTTCACCGCCGAGAATACTTCCCGCTCCTCGAATTTCAAGGTCTCTCATAGCAATCTTGAAGCCCGAGCCGAACTCGGTATATTCTCTTATTGCTTCAAGACGCTTGGTCGCAATTTCGGAAAGTCCTCTTCCCTGCCTGAAACAAAAATAGGCATACGCTCTTCTCGGAGAACGTCCTACTCTTCCGCGAAGCTGATGAAGCTGAGATAAACCAAATCGGTCTGCATCCTCAATAATCAAGGTATTCGCATTCGGTACATCCACGCCCGTTTCAATTATGGTTGTACAAACCAACAGGTCTATTTCATGTTCTACGAGTTTCTTCCAAACCTCCGATAACTCCTCTTCGCTCATTTTTCCGTGAGCTACCGCCACTCTGCAATCGGGTAACTGCTCCGACAGTTTCAGAGCTACTCTGTTTATCGTTTCTACCCTGTTGTGAAGATAATAGACCTGACCTCCTCTGCGAAGTTCTTTTCGTATCGCCTCCAAAAGAATTCCGTTATGCTGTTCCAAAACATAAGTCTGAACGGGATGACGGTCATTTGGCGCTTCATCAATAGAAGACAGGTCACGAAGTCCCGACATTGCCATATTAAGCGTTCTAGGAATAGGTGTTGCGGAAAGTGTCAGCACATCAACTGCAGGATACGCTTCTTTCAGTCTCTCCTTCTGAGCAACGCCGAAACGCTGTTCCTCATCGATTATGACAAGTCCGAGGTCTTTGAATAAAATATCTTTTGAGATTAGTCTGTGAGTACCTACCACAAGGTCTATATTACCTCGTTTAAGTCCTGTAATGGTTTTCGCTTGCTCTTTGGAGGAAACAAACCTTGAAAGCAATCTAACTTCGACAGGCATTTCGCCGAATCTTTTAAGAATAGTATTATAATGCTGCCAAGCAAGAATAGTTGTGGGAACTAAAATCGCGCATTGTTTACCTTCGCTTATACACTTGAAAGCCGCTCTTAGTGCAACCTCGGTCTTTCCGAAGCCAACATCTCCGCAAAGCAAGCGGTCCATAGGAGAAGTTCGTTCCATATCATTCTTGATT
>JAZONJ010000078.1:0-7318 GCA_045654425.1 Acutalibacteraceae bacterium | reverse complement strand
CATCCTCAACTCTATCAACGTATCTCTTACCGCAAAGGTGAACGAAAGGAGCTTCTTCAGGAGAACGGAGCCATGCCTTGTAAGCGTAGAAGGAATCCTTCTTGTACTTTCTGTCGATTGTAACGAGACCCTTGTGGTTCTGTCCGTTTTCGCCACCCTCGTTACGAGCATCAGCGCCGAAATCAAACATATTCCATACATGAGTTGCCCACATATATTTACGGCTGAAGAACTGTTTGATAAGCTCTTCATGGTAATATGCCTGATATTCTTCAGTATAGTCACCCTGACGCGGGTCGGAAGTGTGCCAATTAAGAGCCTCACAACCATATTCAGAACATCCAATCGGAATGTTGGGATGTTTCTTGTGGAAGTTATCGAACCAAGGACCATTCATATCGGTCTCGCCGCCGTACCAACCGAAGTAATGGTTGTAGGAAACGACGTCGGGAATCTGAAGATACGGATCATCAATCTTGCACATTGAAACGGCAGCTATAGTGGTAAGACGGGTCTTATCCATTTCATGACACATATCGTTAAGAATTCTGTGATTCTCAAGAAGATCATCGTCAGAACCGCCGATACCGATTTCGTTTGAAAGACCCCAGACTACTATTGACGGATGATTGTAGTTCTGAGTGACAAGCTCTTTCATCTGAGAAATTGTGTTCTCGCGACCTGTCGGCATATGCTTTGAAATATAAGGAATTTCAGCCCAGATAACAAGACCGTATTCATCACAAAGATCATAGAAATACTGGTCATGCTGATAATGAGCAAGGCGGATAGTTGTTGCGCCCATTTCATAGATAAGCTCGATATCTTCCTTATGGTCTTCACGAGAAAGTGCGTTACCCTTACCCCAACGGTCCTGATGGCGTGAAACACCGCGGAGGGGATATTCTTCTCCGTTTAAGATAAAACCGTTTTCAGGGTCAATTTTAAAGGTTCTGCAACCAAAACGTGTGCAAACGTTATCGATAAGCTTGTCGTCCTCAAAAATCTCTGCTTCACAGCAATAGAGATAAGGATCGCGACGTCCGTGCCAAAGATGAACATTCGGGATGTCAAGTGCAGCCGTTGTATCGGTAGACTCGGCGGTAGCGATAACATTTTCATCCTTATCATAAACTGTGTAAACGATTTTCTGATTTTCCTTAAGGTTTGTAACATAGACCTCAACATTTACCTTAGCGTCAGCGCCGCTGATTTCAGGAGTAACCTTGATTCCGGGGCCGCCGTAGTAGTCAAGATCAAAGTGCGAGTCATTAACGCAGATGATATTTACATCACGGTAAAGTCCGCCGTAGAAGGTAAAGTCTGCCATCTGGGGATATACTCTGTCATTTGCAGAGTTATCAACAGCAATAACGAGCATATTCATAAGTTCAAGGGAGTCGGTAAGGTCAACTCTCCAGGTAGAATAACCGCCATCGTGATGAGCAAGTTTTTTGCCATTCAAATATACGTCAGCAGAAGAGTTTGCTCCGCGAATCTCAAGATAATATCTATCGGCTTCAGGAAGGTCGGTTTTGCTGAACTGCTTTGCATAATAGCCGGTTCCGCGATAATAGTCATTGTCTCCGTCCTGTCCGTCGATAGCGTTCCAGCAATGCGGAAGATTTGTGAAACACCATCTTTTGTCGATTTCGGTCGGGATGGTGTCAACAAGCTTTGTGAAAGCCCATTTGCTGTTAAAATTAACAACTGTTCTCATTGTTTTTCCTCCAAAAATGATTGTGAAATAATTATAACCTATTTTATAATTAAAGTTATAAATAAATTTTAAACTTTCAAAAAAGTCCGACTGCAGAAAGCCGTCGGACTTTAAAACATTAAGCTAAATCGTTAGCATCCTCTGCTTCAACATCGCGTCCGAGGTCAGCGTTCATCTTAGCAAGAGTCTTCTTGTCAAGGTTGTAAACGAGACCGAGTCCAACATACTGAAGAACCGCAGAGAAAAGGAATGTTGCAGCTACGATGTAGCGCATATTAACAGCAACTTCCCAAAGCTGATTTCCTTCATTAGTTCCGTCATATCCGAACGCAACCATAATAATAAGCACAAGCGAAGGTCCGATACCCTGAGCAAGTTTTCTGAAGAAAGAGTGGAGAGAATAAACGGTTCCCTCTTCGCGAGTACCGAATTTCCACTCGTTGTAGTCGATTGCGTCTCCCATCATAGCCCAGGAAACAGTTGAGTAGATTCCGAGACCAAGTGAGAAGAAGAGCTGGCAAATAATATAAATAATAAGGTCAAGACCTGTGTTATCAGGCATTATGACAAAGAGACCAAGACCGGATACAATAGAAACGATTGAACCGAAGGTCGCAAGTTCTTTTTTACCATATTTAGCAACCATCTTACGAGCAAGAGGAGTAAACACTACAATCGGAATCATAGCAAAAAGCTGAACTACACCCGAAATCTGAACGTTCTTGAAATAAGACTGGAAGATAACGGTAACAGCGGTAGTTGCGCCCTGCATTCCGATGAACATTCCCATAGCGGCAACCGTTGCTCCGACTGCGGGACGGTTTTTAATAAAGTTAGCGAACGCTTTGAAAACGTTGAACTTGGGGGCCTCTTCATTGAGAGTAACATTTGTATCAACGCGAATCTCGGTATTTCTGATCATGAACTGGAAGCAGATGAATCCGAGCGCGCCCATGATAAGAGCTGCGATGAATACACGCTCGCCGATAAGGTTGTTATCCTTGTCGTAAATGATAAACGGAAGGATTACCATCGGAAGCATATTTCCGAAGATGGATCCGATTGAACGCCAAGCGGAAAGAGATGCTCTGTCTTTAACATCGTTAGATATCAGAGAAAGAAGCGAACCGTAAGGAACGTTTGCTACGGTATAGAAAGCATCCCAAACAACATAACCTGCAATAAAGATTATGAACTTAGCCCACGTAGGAGCGTTCGGGAAAGGAAGGAAGCAACAAGCTCCGCCAACGATAAGACCTATCGATCCTGCCCAAATGTATGTTAAAAACTTGTTTCTCTTGTACTCGCGTCTATCAGAGTCGATGATAGAACCTATAAGGGGGTCATTAATTGCATCCCACACCTGAACGATAATGAGAAGCAATGCGTACCAAAGGTCCATGCCCATGAACTGTGTCCAGAAAATCGACATTGTGCCCTTAAGCGCAAAGCTCATGTTACAACCGAGGTCACCGGCTGCGTAAGCTACGCTATCACGAATGCCAAAGGGACGGGGTTTGCGATTATTATCCATAATAACAATCCTCTCTTTTATATAATTCTATCCATTTCTACAATGGCTATGTATATTATAAAACACAGCACAAAATATAGTTAGCATAATTTTTATCTATATTAGCATTTTTTTAATATTATCGGTAAAAAACCGATTGAAATATAGTTATGTTTATACTATAATAACATTGCAAACAGATATTTATTGTAATTTCTTACAAATAGAAAGGAATTCTTTTCCATGTTCTATGATAACGAACTCAATTTTTTACAAAAAGCACTTTTGAAATGCCGTATTGACAGTAATATAATTGACCCGAATGAAAATATTGAACACCAACTCGATAAGGGTCTAAGAAGGATTTTCCAAGCAGATGGAGTAAACAAAGCCTTTGAAGCTCTTTTCTCTGAAATAATTCCTCGCACTCTTTACCGCCTTACAGACATTTTTTCTTGCAAATATATATTTTTGGAATTACCTTTTTGCGAAAAAGAAACTCTTCTTTTAATTGGTCCCTATATGATTGTAGATGTGTCGGCAGAACAGATTCTGGAATCCTGCGAAAAGCTAGGAGTGTCCCCAAAACTTGCAAAGGAACTTGAGCGTTATTATGCATCTATACCCGTAATAAAGGATGAAACATATATTTTCGCTATGGTAAATACATTTGCTGAGTTTATATGGGACGGAAATGAGAATTACACCTTTTCCGAAATAAACCATACCGATCCCGGCGGTGTTATGCCCTCCCTTTTTAAAAATGAAAACGACCATCCGTACGACATGAACGATATTTCAGAAATGGAAGAGCGATATGATTTTGAAAACAAACTTTTATCTGCCATAAGCCACGGCAATACACAAAAAGCCGAACAGATGCTCAGTAATATCCCTTCATTGGCTTTTGAAGGTAGAATCGCCGATCCGGTAAGAAGCATTAAAAACTACTGCATTATCACAAATACTCTTTTCAGAAAAGCCGCCGAAAACGGCGGAGTTCATCCCATTTATCTTGACGAGGTCTCCACAAATTTTGCAAAAAGAATTGAAGATATCAATACCGTTTCAGTTGCAAAGAATTTTATGTTAGAAATACTGAGGGTTTATTGTCGCCTTGTTAGAAAGCACTCTTTTAAAGACTATTCTCCCATAGTTAAAAAGACCTTGTTAATCATAGAAACCGACCTTTCCGCCGATTTAAGCCTTAAAACTATTGCTAAAAAGAATAATGTAAGTTCGGGATATTTTTCGGTTATCTTTAAAAAAGAAATCGGTCAGACTCTAACCGAATTTGTTAATCAAAAACGTGTTGAGCGAGCTAAAGAACTACTCAAAACCACCTCTCTTCAAATTCAGACCATCGCTCAGCATTGCGGAATTCTCGATTTGCATTATTTCTGTCGGATTTTTAAAAAAGCGGTTGGAAAGACGCCATCCGAATATAGAAATTCTTTTTATCCTGAACAATAAAAAACGACGGGAATTCCGTCGTTTTTCTTTTAATATACAATCTGTAAAATATATCCGTCCGATTTTATAATCTCTCTTTTTAAATCAAGAACATCAACAGATTTAAGATTTGTAATCCCTGTCCCCTGTTTTTTGAAATAGGCTTCCTTTGCAGTCCAAATCTCAAAAAAACGAAACTCGGGATCGTCTCCCTCTTTTATATACTTCGCTTCCCTTTCGGTGCAAACACGTTCAATAAGTTTTAAATCTATCTCCCGGATCTTTTCAACATCAATTCCAATAGGGTTTTCTGATATTGCCGCAGCTGCCATCTCTCCGCTGTGCGAAACGCTTATAAATAAGGTTGAGTCGCTAAGATACGGTTTTCCGTTATCTGCCGATAAAATATTGCCGGCAATGTTTTCTTTTTCCAGCAGTTTTTTTAAAAGTATTTCTCCGAGCAATGAGCGTTTACGATCTCTTTCGAGTTTTAAACGGTCAATTCTTAATTTTCGCGATTTTGAAAGGCCGGCGTATGCCTTTTCATATTCCGCTTCACTGTAATCAGAAAGTAATCCAATCGCCCATTTCATAAATTTTCACCTACCTTGAATTATGTTGCAATATTGCGGTCTATACTATATAATGAAATCAAATATCATTGGTGGGAGTGAACAAAAGTGAAAATAATTATCGGTATACTTGCCGCTATCATTTTACTTATTATAACTCTTTTACTTCTTCCCGTCCATATATTTGTTAAAAAAGATAAAGACGAGGGTTTTACCTTTAAAATCAAAGTGCTGTTCTTTGAACTTGGTAATAACGACTCCGAAGACTCCAAAACATCATACAATATAAAAAAAGTTTTCGGGCTTGATAAAAAACGGGATGATAATACCGAAAAGAAACAAAAAGAATCTTTTACAGGAAAGGTAACCCGTTATTCCGCCCTTATTTCAGATATTTTCAATGCCGCTACTTCGGTTTTTCGGAAAATAACGGTTAAAAAGCTTCATATTGATATTATCTGCGCAGAAGAGGATGCCGCAGATACTGCCATTAGTTATGGAACTTGTTGCGCTGTTGTTCTTCCGATTGCAAGTACAATAAATTCTCTTACAAACATGAAAAAAGATGCAGAAAGAGTTAATATTTCATGTGATTTCACCTCAGAAAAGGGTAGTTTCGATTTCGACATACATTTTTATGTTAGGCTTAGCACCCTTTTATCCGCCCTGTTTAAGTTTGGTTTAAACCGAACAAAACGAAGCGCAAATACCACGAAAAAAAAGTAATCCGAGTACATGTTGTACTCGGATTTATTTTTTAGATAACGTTATTAAGTTTTGATGCAACGGTTAAATCAGCGGCTCTGCGGATTTCGCCAAGGCTCTTACCGTCTGTAATCATCTTATAAGCATCAAGAATAAGTGCTGCGAGTTCTCCGCTTGCTTCAAGCTTGCAAACACTTTCAAGAACCGATTTTGCCGATTCTGTTCCCTGTTCCATACCCTCTGCTTCGTTTATGTAACGATGAAGTCCTGCAGCAGCGCCGATAGCTATATAAGCGGGTGTAACACCAACCTCAAGTGCGAGACTTGACGAACCGATAAGACGGTCAGCAGGAGAAAGCTTTCTTGTCGGGTCGCCACCAACACGCTTGCAGGTATCTCTGAGAGCAGCATTTGTAAAGCGGTTAAGAAGGTCTGTAATGTGGAGCATTACTTCTTCGAGTGCTACACCGTATTTCTTTGAAAGGGCTCTTGCGCTTTCTTCCATAGCACCCTTAACAATGATGTAAACCTCATCCTTGTCGATTGCTTCATAAATATATTCAAGTCCTAACAGGTCACCAAGATAAGCACATGTAGCATGTCCCATATTGTGAACATAAAGCTTTCTCTTGAGATAAAAATCAAATGGCGCAAAAGGAACCATATTCTTAATTTCGGGAATACTTCCCTTGAAAGCGTCCTTGTCGACGGGCAAAAAGCCATAACTTTCAACGCAGACTCTCATCGGGTCTCCGTCCTTCATTTCTTCGGTCTGAACAGGAACCATTCTACCGATAGAAGCCTCGACAAGTCCGACATTTTCGTCAAACCAAGCCTTTTCCTCGTCATTTAAATATTCCTTAATCATACCCTCGATAACATGATTTGCATCCATAAGGTTTTCGCAAATAAGGATATTTAGAGGAGCAGCTCCTCTTTCCTTTCTGAGTTTCAGTCCGTTTGCGATATTTCCTACAATGAATTTAAGAACATTTACACCGACAGCTGTAGCCATAATATCAGCATTTGCAATAGCCTCGGCAACCGCATCAGGATTCTTTCCGTCAACTGCAGATACATTCTTAACATCAATATCGGTATATCCGTCGGTACGAATTATTCTGACAGGATACTGATGCTTTTCGTTAAGTGTATTTACAACCGCATCAACGACATCAACAAACTGTACCTCATAACCCGAGTTTGAAAGTAACATTCCGATAAATCCGCGGCCGATATTACCGCCGCCGTACATTACTGCTTTCATTTTATCATTCTCCTATTCAAGAGGTTTTGCATTAGCAAGAAGATACTTTTCTGCATCTCCGCTCCAGAGTCCGTTGTTTTCTTTAACCA
>JAZONJ010000077.1:0-1774 GCA_045654425.1 Acutalibacteraceae bacterium | reverse complement strand
TGCAAGACGTGCAGAATCCTGCGGAGTTGACCGTATTTTTATAGATCTTGAATACATAAATAAAGCCGACCGCCAGAAAGGACGTAACGCTTACCTTACCTGCAACACGGTAAAGGATGTAGCTCCGATGAGAGCAGTGCTCACAAAGTCGGAACTGCTTGTTCGGGTTAATCCGATAAATCCTTTGTCAAAGGATGAAATAGATGCTGTATGTGAAGCAGGTGCAGATATAATTATGCTACCGATGGCTTTTGACGCTGAGGATGTTAAGACCTTTGTACAGTTTGTTGGTGGAAGAGCAAAGTGTGTTCCGATGATCGAGACAGCTCAGGCAATGGCAAGGATTGACGATATTTTAGAGGTTGATGGAATAGACGAGCTTTATATTGGGCTCAACGACCTTCACATAGGACTCGGGCTTACCTTTATGTTTGAAACCCTTTCGGGCGGACTTATCGACTATATGGCAGAAAAAATTCAGGCAAAGGGTATACCATTTGGGTTTGGAGGAATGGCAAAAATAGGAGAGGGAATGCTTCCTGCAGAGAGAATTCTTGCAGAGCATTACCGACTTGGTTCTACCACTGTTATTCTATCACGTACATTCAGAAACGAGGTTGACGCCGAAGGCAAGCCTATCTTAGACCTTAAAGCTGAAATAAAGAAGATTCGAGACGAAGAAGAGAAAATCGCGAAGTGGACCGACTCTGATTTCGAAGCTAATAAATCCACCGTCAGAGAAACGGTTAAGAAGATAGTTGCGGTAATTCAGAATGGAAAATAAAAGAGTTTTAATACTGAGCGTTGCTTGCTGGAATAAAAAAAGCGGCTCGGATACCTTTTCATCGCTTATGGAGGGATACGGAGCCGACAAGGTTGCTAATATATATATAAGAGAAGACCTGCCCGACAGTGCGGTTTGCTCGAATTATTTCAGGATTTCCGAAAATGCCGTTATTAAAAGCCTTTTTAAACGAGGCATAAAGACAGGCGGCAGGGTAGAAGCAACCGTTTCGGCTGAGACTTCTGATGACGCTAAGGTAACGGCCGAAAGATATAAAAAATATTCGGCAAAAAGGAATTGGCTTCTCCTTTATGCGAGAGAATTTATATGGAAAATCGGAAAATGGAGAACCGATGAACTTGACGGATTTATTGACGAGTTCAAGCCAGAAACGGTCTTTTTCTCGATGGAGGGATATATCCATCTTGACCGAATCGCTCGTTATGTAATAAAGAAAACCGGAGCAAAGGGTGTCGGCTATTTCTGGGATGACAACTTTACATATAAGCAGTCGAAGAGCATAGGACATAACTTCTATCGTTTTTTCCAAAGACGAGAGCTTAAAAAATGCGTAAAGCTTTGTTCTGACTTCTTTGCTATCACTCCGAAAACAAAACACGAAGCTGATGAGTTTTTTGGCATAGACTGTAAAATTCTTACAAAGCCGATTAAAACATCGGGAGAGTTTGCGCCGTACGAGCCCAAAACACCTCTAAAAATGCTTTATACAGGCAAGCTTATAATCGGCAGATACGATACTGTTAAAATGGTCGGAGAAGCCCTTGACCGTTTAAATGCCGATGGTGTTAAAGCCGAGCTTGATGTTTATACAACGACAGCGCTTTCCGAGGAGAAGCTGAATTCGCTCAGTCCATTTGTTCATATACTCGGTGCAATACCTCAAAATGAGGTTGCGGGAAAGCAAAATGCGGCAGATATACTTCTTTTTGCTGAGGCTATAAGCGGAGAAGCAAGCAAGATTGCGCGTCT
>JAZONJ010000076.1:0-4536 GCA_045654425.1 Acutalibacteraceae bacterium | reverse complement strand
GTAGCCATGTCGTTCTGTGAGCCAAGGAGTTGGGTACCACAGTTGTCTTCCTAAGACCGCTTGGCCTCCGACTTATTTTGGTGATTTCGAAGGAAAGACTGCAAACGAGCTTGAAGGAAACCCTGCATATGCCGATTGGGCAGCAGGACGAATTAACGGAGCTCCAAATGGAGAAGATAACACCGAATTTGCCAAGAGACTCTGTGTCGGACTTAATGAAATCGTTCGCGATATGATGTCAAAAAAAGCTGAACATTCAGCAGTAATAATGCATGGTGGAGCAATAATGGTATTGCTTTCTGCTTGCGCTCTCCCAAGAAAAAATATGGTCGAATGGACCTGTCCCGCAGGAAGCGGATATACACTCCTTATCACACCACATCTTTATCATTCAAGCGGTGTCGTTGAAGTCGTAGATTATATTGGTTAACAAAAAACTCCGAAGAATAATTCTTCGGAGTTTGATTTTTATAATACACACTGTAAAAACTGCTGTGTTCTGGGATTTTGAGGATTTGAGAAAATATCATCAGGCTTGCCTTCTTCAGCAATGACACCGCCATCCATAAATACCACTCTGTCAGCAACCTCTCTTGCAAATCCCATCACGTGAGTCACGACAACCATGGTCATTCCCTCTTTTGCAAGGTTCTTCATAACATCAAGAACTTCTCCGACCATTTCAGGGTCGAGCGCACTGGTAGGTTCATCAAAAAGCATTACTTCAGGATTCATAGCAAGAGCTCTGACAATAGCAACTCTCTGCTTCTGACCTCCCGAAAGTTGATTGGGATAAGCGTTCGCTTTATCAGCAAGACCTACTCTTTCAAGAAGTTGCATACCCTTTTTCTCAGCATCCTCTTTCGATTCACCGAGAAGCTTCATAGGCGCAATGGTAAGATTGCGAAGTACTGTAAGATGAGGGAAAAGATTAAACTGCTGGAAAACCATTCCCATCTTTTGACGATGAAGATTTATATTGCTCTTAGGTGCTGTGATATCCGCATCCTCGAAATAAATCTTTCCACCTGTCGGCTCTTCAAGACGGTTAAGGCAGCGAAGGAAGGTCGATTTTCCCGAACCTGAAGGTCCGATAACAACGACAACCTCTCCCCTTTTTATCTCGATATCAATTCCGGTAAGAACATCGAGCTTTCCGAAAGACTTCTGCAGATTTTCGGTTTTTATTAATACATCATTAGTGATCACTTCTGCGAAGCCTCCTTTCAAGCTTACCGACAAGCCACGTAAACAACATAACTATTACAAGATAAATCAAAGCAACAGCTATAAGGGGCATAAATGCCGAAAAGGTTCTACCTCTTATAAGATCGCCGGCCTTTGTAAGATCAGCAATTCCAACATAACCTGCAACAGAGGTTTCTTTGAGGAGAACGATAAATTCATTACAAAGCGTCGGAAGAACCATTTTGAACATCTGCGGAATAACTATGAATACCATAGTCTGAATATAATTAAATCCTAAGCTTCGACCTGCTTCAAACTGACCATTATCAACAGACATTATTCCGCCTCTGAAAATTTCAGCAACGTATGCGCCCGAATTGATACCAAAAGCAACAATTGCAATTAGAGTTGAATTTCTAGAAGATGCGAAAATAATAAAGTACATTATAAGAAGCTGAACAACTACAGGTGTACCACGAATTACCGTAAGATATATGTTGGCAATTCCATTGAGTACCTTCATTATTATGTATCCGATTCCTCCGCGCTTCTTCATAGTTTCAAGATTCTTATCATGAGTAGTACGGATAATAGCTATAACAACACCGATAGCTATACCGAGAAGCACCGAGAAAAAGGTTATTATTAAGGTCATTTTAAGACCGTCAAAAAGCCATTTCCATTTTGCTCCGTCAATAAAATTAAGTTTAAAATCATCACAGAAATCCTGAATCCAAGCAGGTGCTTCTGCGTAAAAATTCATAAACCATTCTGCCATTAAAATTAGGCTCCTTTAATAAGTTATAAAACAGTTAAAAAGGGCGGTTAATCAGCCGCCCTTTTTATTTAGTGACTAAAATTATTTAGAAGGGATATACTTATCTACGATCTTCTTGATTTCGCCGTTATCTGTGAGCTTCTTAAGAGCTGCATTAATCTTCTCTAAAAGCTCGGTATCTTCCTTATTAACAGCAATTGCGTAATCCTCTTCAGCATAAGAACCATCAAGAATCTTAAGACCTTCATTAGCAGCAACAAAGGACTTCGCAGGCTCGTTATCAATGATAACTGCGGTAACCTTTCCTGTCTTAAGTGCTTCAACAGCGTCAGCACCGGTCTTGTAACGCTCTACGTTATCCTCACCAAAGCCCCACTTAGCAGGAACATCGGAAGAATAGATGTCGCCTGTGGTATCCTGCTGAACACCAATCTTGATGCCTTCCTTTACGCCTGCGGGATTCTCATCAGCATCAAATCCGGTGTAGAAATCCTCGAAAGAAGCATACTCACTGTCAGCCTTAACGATAACAGACTGAATTCCCTTTGCATAAGAGTTTGTGAAGTTTACACTTTCTTTTCTCTCATCGGTAACAGTAAGACCGGCCATACCGATATCATACTTACCTGTCTCAACACCAGCTACGATTGCGCCGAAATCAATATCAACGATTTCAAGCTCAAGTCCAAGCTCCTTAGCAATGAGGTCGGCAATCTCAACGTCAATACCTGCGAAAGAGCCGTCATCAGCTTTAAACTCATAGGGAGGGAACGCAGCATTTGTAGCCATAACAAGCTTATTCTCTTCCTTAGCGCCGCAGCCTGCAAAGCAGCAAACGAGCAGTGCCATTGCCATTAATAATGCAATAATCTTTTTCATTTTATATTACCTCCAAAAACCTTTCGGTTTATTTACATAGCGATTATACATTAAAATGCAAAAAAATGCAAGTTATTTTATTATATTTCGCATTTTTACACTAAAAATATGCAATTATGCATCGTTAGTTGCATAAATCAAATAAAATTCACAGAAAATTCATTGTATTTTTAATTGACACCTAATAATTGGTAAGTATAATATTATATATTATTGCTATTAGAGAGGTATTACGAAATGAAACAATGGTTCAAATATATTAAACCATATCTCCCCTACTTTGTATTGGGGCCTCTTTGTATGATTGTCGAAGTCATCGGAGAGGTTTTAATGCCGAAATTTATTGCTATTGTAATAAATGGAGCCGACGATGGTACTTTAACTGTCGCCTCAAGCATCGGCACAGCCGGACTTATGATACTCACAGCCCTTCTGATGATGGTTGGCGGTGTCGGAGGCGCTTACTATGGAGCAAAAGCTTCGGTCAATTTTGCTGCGGATCTTCGTGCCGATATATTTTCAAAGGTTCAGAAATTCTCTTTCTCTAATATCGATAAATTCTCGACAGGCTCACTCGTTACAAGACTTACAAATGATGTAACTCAATTGCAAAATTTTGTTAATATGCTGCTGAGAATGTGTCTGCGCTCTCCCGGTATGCTTATCGGCGCAATCATTATGGCAGTATCTATGCGTCCTGATCTTTCGGTTGTACTTATTGTTACAATACCTCTTATGCTTATTTCTATTCTATTCCTTATTTCAAAGGGATTCCCACGTTTTGCAAAGGTTCAGCAGAAAATCGACGGACTTAACAATACCGTGCAAGAAAATATCACAAATGTCCGCGTTGTTAAAAGTTTTGTAAGAGAAGACCGCGAAATAGAAAAGTTTCGCTCTGCGAATCAAGACCTCAAGAATTCAGGAATGAGCGCTATGAAAATCATGATATTCATGGGCCCAGTAATGACGATATTTATGAATATTACTACTCTAGCTGTACTTTGGTTCGGTTCCAACATCGTGCTAAACGAATCGGGTACCGTCGGTGGTATGCTTGTCGGTGACCTTTCTGCCTTTATCACTTATGTTACTCAGATTTTATCATCACTTATGATGGTTACAATGATGCTTATGACCTCTTCACGTGCACTCGCATCCGCAAAACGTATAAAAGAGGTATTAAACGAGGATATTAACCTTTCGGATGAATCGGCCTCTCTTCCTGAGAAAACTGTGACTGATGGTAAAATTGAATTTAAGAATGTTTCTTTCCGTTATTATAAAAACAGAACAGAAACCGTTCTCGATAATATAAGTGTCACAATCGATTCGGGTGAAACTGTCGGTATTATCGGTTCAACGGGTTGCGGAAAAACAACCTTCGTTTCAATGATTCCCCGACTTTACGATGTTGATGACGGAGAAGTTTTGATAGATGGTGTTGACGTACGAGACTATTCCCTTTTCAATCTCCGCGAGGGTGTCGGAATGGTATTGCAGAAAAACGTTCTGTTTTCGGGTACTATCGAAGAAAATCTTCTTTGGGGTGATGAAAATGCGTCCGAAGAAGAAATTAAAAAAGCCGCAGAATATGCTCAGGCTCATACATTTGTATCCAATTTCAAAAATGGATATGATACCGAAATTGAGCAAGGCGGTGTAAATGTATCGGGCGGTCAAAAGCAACG
>JAZONJ010000075.1:0-3774 GCA_045654425.1 Acutalibacteraceae bacterium | reverse complement strand
CAATATGCCCCAGACAAAGCTTCAAAGAGAACTTGAAGGCGGTATGGCTGTTTCTGTCGGACGTTTACGCGAGGATAGTCAGTACGATTATAAGTTTGTTTGTCTTTCCCATAACACCCTTCGTGGTGCAGCAGGCGGCGCAGTTCTTTTAGCAGAACTCCTCTGTGCACAGGGTTATATGGACTAATTTATATTTTTGAGGTTGGTATTATGAAAAATACTATTTTTGAAGGCGTAGCTACCGCTCTTGTTACCCCGATGAATGCCGATGGTTCTATTAACTTTGACCGTCTTCGCACCCTTATCGACGAACAGATTGAAGCCGGTATTCCTGCCCTCGTAATCTGTGGAACAACCGGTGAATCTGCAACAATGACCCTTGAAGAACATTCCGAAGTTATCAAGGTTGCTGTAGAGCATACTGCAGGAAGAATAAAGATTATCGCAGGTGCCGGAAGTAATGACACAGTTTGTGCCGCAAACCTTGCTATCGAAGCAGAAGAAGCAGGCGCAGACGCTCTTCTTCTCGTTACTCCTTATTATAATAAGGCAACACAGAAGGGCCTTTACGAGCATTATAAATATATTGCCGAAAGAGTTTCACTCCCGATTATTCTTTACAATGTTCCGTCCAGAACAGGTTGCAACATTAAGCCCGAAACCTACGCTAAACTTGCTGAATTCGATAATATCGTTGCTATCAAGGAAGCTAACGGCGATATTTCTTCAGTAGTTAAGACTCGTTTACTCTGCGGAGATAAACTTGACATCTATTCGGGTAACGACGACCAGATAATTCCCATTATGGCTCTTGGCGGAAAGGGTGTTATCTCGGTTCTTTCTAATGTAATGCCGAAAGAAACAGTCGAGATGTGCAATAAGATGCTCGCAGGCGATCTTAAAGGCGCGGCAGATATGCAGATCAAACTCTCTAGTCTTATCGATGCGCTCTTTATTGAGGTTAATCCGATTCCCGCAAAGACTGCTATGAATCTTATGGGAATGAATATGGGTCCCCTTCGTCTTCCTATGACCGAAATGGAAGAAGGAACAAAAGCGACCCTTATAAACGAACTTAAAAAGTTTAACCTTATCTAAATTTAATTTCTGAGGAAGTTTAAAATGACAGATATTATTCTTTGCGGAGCAAACGGCAAAATGGGTAAATTCATTACTGATGCCGTTAATAAGAGAGACGATATAAAAATCGTTGCCGGAGTTGACCTCAATACCGAATCGAGCGCAGGTTTCCCTGTTTACGCTTCTATCGGCGAGGTTTGTGAAGCTGCCGACGTTATCGTTGATTTCTCCCATCCCGCTCTGCTTGACAGCATACTCGACTATGTGAGCAAAAAGAATATTCCCGCAGTTCTCGCTACTACGGGATATTCGGCAGAAGCAACCGCAAAAATCAGAAAGGCTGCTGAAACCGCGCCTATCTTCTTTACATTTAATATGTCACTCGGAGTAAACCTCCTTGTTTCTCTAGCCAAAAAGGCGGCTTCAGTTCTCGGAGATGCTTTTGATGTCGAAATCGTTGAGAAGCACCACAATCAGAAACTTGACGCTCCGTCAGGTACAGCGGTTATGCTTGCCGATGCAATTAATGAAGTTTTTGACGGCGAAATGAACTATGAATTTGACCGCCATTCAAAGCGTGAGAAACGTCCCGCAAAGCAGATTGGTATTCACTCTGTCCGCGGTGGCAATATCGTCGGAGAGCACGATGTTATTTTTGCAGGTCACGACGAGGTAATAACCCTCAGTCACCACGCTTCAAGTCGCGAAGTCTTCGCACTCGGCGCTGTAAAAGCGGCACTCTTTATGAAGGGCAAAACTGCAGGACTATACAACATGAATAATATGTTAGAGTTTTAAATTGTATATAAGAAAAGGCATCGCTTAGCGATGCCTTTATTTATTTCTTATTTCTCTTTAAACTTTTTACATAGCAAACCGTGTAGGTCTCAAGTGCCGCTATTAAAATATAGCATATAAAGTTAATCAGTATTGAGGATATGATGCTGTAACCCGCATACAGCATACCAATATTTACAAGACAAAAATGAAGTATATACAAAGCTATCGGCAAAACCCACGCTAAAATAAGTAATACTGTTTTCTTTTTGCTTGTCTGAATGACAGTGTCCCTGAAAAACGACCTTGCCACAAAGAGCATTATGATTATAATAGCTATCATAAGGAAAGTAAGCGTTGATAAAAGCGACAAGGCTACAATATGCGGTGTCAGAATTGTGATCGGTGCAAATGCTGTCCAAATGCACCAGTAAAAAGCCTTCGCACCGGCAAACAGACACAATAATCCGCAAATCAACATAGCAAGTGCAATTGGCAACCCGATTATGAAATCCGCCTCATTAGTTCCGAACAGCATTGTAACTAAACCGAAAATAAGCGATAGAGTAAAAAAGTATATATCCGATTACCTTTTGAACTGAGGTTGATGTCTTGTTTTTATAAACGTTGTCTTCACGCTCAATTTTCACTTCCCTACCAGTAAGCTCATCAAGAGAAATTTCAAAAACGTCACACAACTTTATGAGTTTATCTAAATCGGGTACTGCCATGTCCGTTTCCCACTTTGAGACCGACTGTCTGGAAACATCCAGCTTATCTGCAAGTTCTCCCTGTGATAGATTCTTTGCTGTTCTCATTTCATATATTCTAGTTCCAATACTCATAAGAGTACCTCCATTTATTTTTGATGATTACATTATAACGCGAGTAGCGCAATATTTCCACCAATCAGTCTTGGAAATTTAGCAACTCGCAGTTGCTATTCCATTTTTGTACATACAGCCTACCCAATATACGATAGGCTATTGACAAAATATTCTACACGGTGTAGAATATAGTTATACTACAAGTTGTAGAATGGAGGATATGATATGAAGGATATGCAGATGGGAGCGGTTGAGAGCCGCTTTGCCGATATAATTTGGCAAAATGAACCCATAAGCTCAGCAGAGCTTTCTCTTCAAGCGGAAATTGCACTCGGCTGGAAAAAGACCACCAGCTATACCGTGCTTAAAAGACTTTGTGATAAAGGAATCTTTATAAATGAAAAAGGTACTGTAAGGAGTCTTATTTCTAAGGACGAGTTCTTCTCGCTACAGACCGAACGTTTTGTTGAAGAGACTTTCGACGGCTCTCTGCCTGCTTTTCTTGCCGCCTTTACAAGAGGTAAAAAACTATCTGAAAAAGAGGTCAAAGAGCTTCGACGTATGATTGACGAATTTGAGGAGGAATAATAATGAGTGATTTATTCCTTAAAATTTTAAATATGGCGATAAACGGCGGTTGGGTTGCGCTTGCCGTAATTTTAATTCGCCCGTTTCTTTATAAAGCTCCGAAATATATCCGTCCTATGCTCTGGGCACTTGTGGGAATAAGGCTTATTTTCCCGATAAAAATAGAGAGTGTGCTCAGCCTTATGCCAAGCAGTGAAACAATACCGCCAGACATAGTCTACTCAAAGGTGCCAACCATTCACAGCGGCGTACCTATTCTTAATTCAACTGTTAACCCTATAATTTCGGGTGCTCTCGCCCCTAATCCTACAGAAAGCGTTAATCCCGTACAGATAGTTTTATTTATTACATCGATTATATGGCTTATTGGAATCGCAGCTATGCTTATCTATTCAGCGGTAAGTTTTATAAAGCTCCGTCTTCGTGTGCGCGAATCGGTTTGGGTTTCAGAAAACATTTATATATGTGACCGCGTAGACACCCCATTTATACACGGCATCAT
>JAZONJ010000074.1:0-4542 GCA_045654425.1 Acutalibacteraceae bacterium | reverse complement strand
GGTCTCAACGGGGTCCATATGTATGGTCAGATGAACTCCTGTGCGCTCAAAAACAAGTTTTTCACAAAGGTCTATTTGTTCATGACATTTAACAATGTCAGTATCACAGGGAACTTCGACATGAACCGAAGCAAAACTTCTTCCAACGCCGTAATTATGAGTCATAAGGTCATGGACTCCGAGAAAACCGTCAAAAGACATAATTTCACGTTCAAGCTCTTTTGCGTCTTCCATTGGGAGAGGTTGTCCAAGTAAGGGGTCAAGGGTCTCTTTTGCAGTTTTAAAGCCTGACCAAAGAATGAACAATGCGATAAGAACGCCGATATAAGCGTCAATATTAAGGTTCGTAAGCATCATAACAACTACCGAAATAAGAATTGCGGTTGTAGTAAGCGCGTCGTTTCTTGAATCGGCTGCGGTAGCGATAACCGCGTCGGATTCGATTTTTTTGCCTATCTTTCGATTGAAAAGATACATCCAGAATTTAACAATTACCGAGCATATAAGAATTCCGACTGAAAGCCATGTAAAATGAAGTTCGGACGGATTGATTATTTTGTCAATCGAGCTCTTCATAAGCTCAACTCCGACAACCAGAATGAGCCCTGATACAATAAATGCCGAAATATATTCGAATCTTCCGTGTCCGTAGGGGTGGTCGGGATCAGCCGGCTTGGATGCCAGTCTGAAACCGAGAATTGTCACGACCGATGAGCCCATATCCGAAAGGTTGTTAAGGGCGTCTGCCATTACCGAAATTGAAGAAGAGAGAATTCCGACCGTAAGTTTCAGTATAAAGAGCAGAAGATTGCAGAAAATTCCGACCATACCGGCTAAATTTCCGCACTTTGTTCGGTATTCGGGATGCTCGGGTTTTTCTTTAATAAAAAGTTTTAAAAGAAGTGATGTCATCACATTTTACTTCCCTTCGCACCCTTTGCTCCGAACGAAACTCCCGAAAGGATATTTGTATCAATAGTAAATGTAAGATTTTCGCGATTTCTGTTTCTGCGGAAAGCAAGAGAGATAAGTTTATCTATAAGTTCTGAGTACTTTACTCCGGTTGCTTCCCAAAGATAGAAAGAAAGAGAGCCGGGGATGGTATTAGCCTCGTTTGCGTATACCTTGTCGGTTTCTGTATCGATAATAAAGTCGATTCTGCAAACACCTGAAGCACCCATAGCTTTAAAAATGTTTTTTGCAAGGGTTCTGATTTCCTCGCTCTTTTCCTCGCTTATGTCAGCGGGAATTTTTCTCTGAAGAGAAGCCATTCCTTTAGAGCCACCTTTAGAGTTAGAGGTATATTTATCCTCATAAGAAAGAATCTCATCGTTCATAAAAGGCTCTTCGCAGACAGATGCTTCGCAAAAATCGGGGTCACCGACAACCGAACAGTTGATTTCGCGGATAGCGGTTACGGCGTGTTCAACAAGAACGGTATCTGAGAAGGAAACGGCAAGGTCGATAGCGTCGATAAGAGCATTTTTGTCTTTTGCTTTTGAAATCCCAACCGATGAACCGAGGTTAACAGGCTTTACGATAACGGGATAACCAAATTCCTTTTCGCATTTTGCAATAATCGCATCCTTATCTTCGGCATATTCTCTTGCCTTAAAAGTGATGCAGGGAAGAACGGGCAAGCCCGCATCTTTTAGTACAGATTTAAATACTGCTTTATCCATACCGACAGCACTTGAGAGAATGTCACAGCCAACATAAGGCAGTCCTAAAAATTCAAGGTAGCCCTGAAGAGTTCCGTCTTCACAGTTTGTTCCGTGAACAACGGGGAAAGCGACATTGATTACACGGTCTTCCTTTTTCTTTTTGAAAAGACCGCCCTCTGCAAGAGAATGCATAACAACATCTTTGCCCTGACGAAGAAGAGTTACCTTTTCACTCTTTTCAAGAAGGGCTTTCATGTCGCGGAAAGGTTCAATCTCGAACATTTCGGGGGATGTGAACATCTCGCCGTTTTTAGAAACATAAATAGGGATGATGTCATATTTTTCTCGGTTTGCGGCGCGCATTGCCTGAACCGCCGAGATTATAGAAACCTCGTGTTCAACAGAGCGGCATCCGAAAATAAAAGCAACAGTTGTTTTCATAATTTATATCACCTCAGATAATTATCGGGAAGGTCGTTTTCAAGAAGAACGACAGTATTGCTGTCGGCAAATTTTGAATATATTTCCATTGCGTTTTTAAAAGAATCAGCAACAAATAGATTTTCTTCGCTGAATCCTGCTTCTCTTGCTCCGTCGGCAAGAGGAATCGAACGCTCGCGACCAACAAAAATAATTATATCGCAAACGCCTGCGGCGGCAAAGCCGAGAGCCTTGTTGCACTCATATTCCTTTTCCCCAAGCTCAACGAGACCGGGAGTAATGATAACCTTTTTCATGCCTTCAAAACTGCCGAGAACATTTACAGCTTCTAAGCAGCCTTCGGGATTAGCGTTATAGGCGTCATCTATAAGAAGCGAGCCTGCGACAGATGTTTTCATTTCGAGTCTGTGCTCGACAGGTGCGAGTCGCGATATAGCGAAGGCAATATCTTTAAGAGGGACTCCCATTTTAAAAGCGAGCGCTGATGCGCCGACAATATTAAGAACATTATGGCGACCGAGAAGCTTTGTCGAAACCGAAACTCTTTCCTCTTCGAGCACAAGGTCAAAACAGGCGCCGTTTCTGCCACCCTTAATATTTTCTGCGCGGTAGGGAAGAGCAGGGTCGGTACCATAAAGATTTATATCGGTACCTTTTGCCTTTTCTCTGATTATTTCATTATCTCCGTTTGCAAAAATATTCGATTTGGCGCATACAGAGTCGGCAAGCTCGAACTTGGTTGAAGCAACCGTTTCGATGGAACCGAATGTGTCGAGATGCTGAGGACCGACCGAGGTAATAAGAGCAAAGTCAGGAGATGCGATATCGCAGATTTCCTTGATGTCGCCTTTTTTCTTGGCTCCCATTTCACATACGAAAATTTCTGTATCGGCTCTCATAGACTCACGTACCGTTCTTACAACACCCATAGGAGTATTAAAACTTTCGGGTGTGTGTAGAGTGTTGAATCTTTCGCTGAGAATTCGGGAAAGAATATATTTTGTTCCGGTTTTTCCGTAGGAGCCTGTAATACCGACTGTTTTGAGAGAAAAAGCCGATTTTAAAATCTTTTTTGCATCGTTTATATAGTAGTTCGCAACCGATTTTTCAACAGGTTTAAGACAGAAAAGGGTAATGAGGCAAAGAAGTTCGGGTAGGGTCAGAAGAATGTAGAAAAGACCGTACAACGAAACCTTTAAAATACCCTCTGTGAAAACTCCTGCACCGCCGATAATGGCGAGAAGTCCGAGAGCGAAGAGGAACATCCTTTTGATTCGGGCTGTGAAAACCAGCTTCTTTATTGGTTTTCCGTTTTCAGAAAAGCCTCTCCAACCAAAATAAATACCGAGCACCGAAAAAAGCATCATGCTTGCGGTAAATGTATCTGCACCGAGAACGGCTGCGGCAACAATAAGTCCGACGATAACCAAACGGACTATGAAATTGAGGGGAGAAAATGAACTTTTCAGCCAACCAAAATAACGTGTGGCAAAATAGGAGTTTTGCTGAAGCATCTGAAAGGCACGAACCAGTGAAAGATATGCGCCGAGGATGCCGAGCAAAAGCCATAAAATTTCTTTAATCATAAAGTTTTACACCTCAGATAAAACTGTTCAGTATAGCGTGGGCTTCAAAAGGACGCTCGACGAATGAATAATGTCCCGTGCCCTTTATAACGCAAAGACCTGCGTCGGGAATAAGCTTTTCAATGATTTTTGCGTCCTCAAGGGGTGTCGCGGTATCATTTTCGCCCCAGATAAGAAGTGAGGGGCATTTAATGTTCGGCAAAATATCGCGTAAATCGGTATTTACAAGAGAAACGAGGGTTTTGCGTAAAACCTCCGGAGCGTTGTTATAATCTGCCGAGCCGTAGTGACGACGAGCTTTATCCAAAAGACCTTCGGAATAGTTCTTTATAACCGGAAGAGTGAGAACTCGTTTTATAGCCTTAAAGCTCTTAGCGCGAAACTTTTGTTTTGCGCTTTTTTTCGGAATAAGTCCCGCGGCATCGAGAATAACTATCTTCGGTGGGGTGACCATTCCTTTGGCAGTCATATAAAGGGTGACTCTGCCACCGTGAGAGTGCCCCATCATAATCGGGTTTTCAAGATTCACAGCTTCCATAAACTTTAGCACAAAATCTGCATAGGTTTCGAGTGTCCACGGTTCACTCATAGTGTCCGAACCGCCACAACCGGGAAAATCGGGAGCAACAAGGCGGCAACGACCCTTAAGGGTATTTATAATGCCCGAATAAACGGCGTTTGAAGAGCCCCAACCGTGAAGTAAAAGAATAGGTATGCCTTGTCCTTCTTCGGTATAGTTTATCTTAAGTCCGTCAATGGTTACAAACACTTATCGTCGCTCCTTTACTGTAAAACTTTGCATATTCTCATATATTATACCAAATCTGATACAAAAATAGAAGCATTATTTT
>JAZONJ010000073.1:0-6437 GCA_045654425.1 Acutalibacteraceae bacterium | reverse complement strand
TTTTACCGATTTTACCGAAAACAGTCAGCTTTTTACTGTTTTTCACAACCATAAGGTTCATACGGCTGTTATTATCGGGATTCTTTCTTCCGAAATTTCCCGAATTATAAATTTCTATTATGACAGAATCTCTGAGTTCGTCCGAGACGGCATTATGCCAAGACGGTTTGGGAATATTCAGATAATATATGCAAGCCTCAGTAAGCGATGACGCAAAGGTAAGCGTGCCCGTGTGCTTTAGCAACGGTATCATTTTTTCGCTCCAAAAGCTTTTTTCGTGGGTTTCCTTTACAAAGCAAGCCCAGTCGCAAAGCTGACGCGCGCCGATTCCGCTGGCTAACATATGATGTAAAGTATGCAAAAATATTACAATACCATGATGATAATCCGAAGGCTTTACAAATCCGTCCTCTGTAGATTCGCCGAGTTCGACGATATTCTCGAGTTCGTTTAAAAATATTTCTCTTGCGGCTTTATTCTCAGGCAAACCGGAAACTACCTTATGCAATTCAAAACGGACATTATCTAAATCCATTTCATAATGCACGGGGTTAGAATCGCCCACCACCTTAAAACCGTTGTCGCAAAGAAGTTCACGCGTTTTTTCAACTTCAGACGGCTTTACTATAAAATCGATATCTCCCGACGCTCTTTTATCCGGCTCGGGATAATAATATGCCGAAGAAGTTCCCTTTAAAATGACATAGTCTATATCACTTTTATTCAGGAGTTCAACAAGCTTTGCCTGTCCGTTCAGGTTCTTCACTCCCTTAGCAGTAAGAGAGAGCGAACGCCTGAACCATTCATTATAAATGAATTTGGGCAGGTTAGATTTAACCGAACATAACGCGTCGAAGCACATAAGACCGATAGATTGGGAAAAAACCTCTTCGCTGAGCATTTCCCAATCTTCTTCGGTAAGACTATTAAATTCAAATTCGCTGTCAGATGTTCCCATACTGATTCTGACGAGTTCTAAAACTGCATTGTACCAATTAACTGCGCTCAATTCAAATCCCACTTATTTCTTTCTCCAAACCATTTTATCAACAACCGATGTGTAAGACTGAATGATTTTGACTACCTTTGTAGAAACGTTTTCTTCGATATAATCCGGAACGGGAATTCCAAAGTCCCCTGCTCTGTTCATTTCAACTGCTGTATCAACCGCCTGCAAAAGACCCTTTTCGTCAATTCCTGCAAGAACAAAGCAAGCCTTGTCAAGCGCTTCAGGACGCTCGGTTGAAGTTCTTATGCAAATTGCAGGGAAAGGCTTTCCAACGCTTGTAAAGAAGGAACTTTCCTCAGGAAGCGTTCCCGAATCCGAAACAACCGCGAATGCGTTCATCTGCAGACAGTTGTAATCATGGAATCCGAGAGGCTCATGCTGAATCACTCTCGAATCAAGCTTGAAGCCCGAAGCCTCGAGACGCTTTTTGCTTCTCGGATGACAAGAATAAAGAATCGGCATATCATACTTTTCAGCCATTTTATTGATAGCTGTGAAAAGAGATGTGAAATTCTTTTCAGTATCAATATTCTCTTCTCTGTGAGCAGAAAGAAGAATATATTTGCCTTTTTCGAGTCCGAGACGCTTATGTATATCGCTCTTCTCTATATTTTCGATGTTATTGCTGAGAACCTCTGCCATAGGAGAGCCTGTAACATAGGTGCGCTCTTTGGGCAGACCGCAATCTGCAAGATAACGTCTTGCATGCTCGGAATAAGCAAGGTTTACGTCACTTATGATATCAACTATACGGCGGTTAGTCTCCTCGGGAAGACACTCGTCTTTGCAACGGTTTCCGGCTTCCATATGGAAAATCGGAATATGAAGTCTTTTTGCACCTATAACCGAAAGACAGGAGTTTGTATCGCCAAGCACGAGTACTGCATCGGGCTTAATCTCAACCATAAGCTGATAACTTTTTGCTATGATATTTCCCATTGTTTCGCCTAGGTCAGACCCTACCGCATCAAGATATACTTCAGGGTCGGCGAGTCCGAGGTCCTTAAAGAAAACTCCGTTAAGATTATAATCATAATTCTGTCCCGTATGGGCAAGAACGGTATCAAAATACTGTCTGCACTTATTTATTACAGCAGAAAGACGGATTATCTCAGGACGTGTTCCGACAATTATGAGAAGCTTCAGTTTTCCGTTATTTTTAAATCCTGTACTCATATTTTTCTCCTTACTCTACTACTTCAAAAAATGTATCAGGGTGAGCTGGATCAAACTGCTCATTTGCCCACATAAGAGTTACCAAATCTTCCGTATCACTAAGATTTATTATATTGTGGGTATAACCGGGAAGCATGTGTACCGCTTCAATTTTTTCGCCCGTTACTTCAAAATTCAGAACATCTTCGCTTCCGATTTTTCTCTGCTGAATAAGGGCTTTGCCCGAAACAACAATAAAAAATTCCCACTTGGTATTATGCCAATGCTGTCCCTTTGTAATACCGGGTTTTGAAATATTAACACTGAACTGTCCGCATTTTTCGGTCTTTAAAAGTTCGGTAAATGAACCTCTCGGATCGACATTCATTTTGAGCGGAAAACTCGCTTTTTCTTTCGGCAAATATGAAAGATATGTAGAATAAAGTTTCTTTGCAAACGATCCGAAAGGTATTTCGGGCATAAGAAGAGTCTCGCTCTGCTTTTTGAAGGACTCGAGCAGTTCGACTATTTCTCCGAGGGTTACTTTGTGAGTGATTGGTGCTGCACAATATCTTCCGTCAGCACTGAGTACGGTATTAATTCCGTCGAACTCACATCTGTGCTCCTTGCCTTCTAATGCATCAAGCATTTCTTCAACAAGGTCATCGATATAAAGAAGTTCGAGAGTTACCGTGGGGTCGTTTACCTGAATCGGTAGGTCGTTTGCAATATTATTACAAAATGTTGCGACAGCCGAGTTGTAATTCGGGCGGCACCATTTACCGAAAAGATTCGGAAAACGGTAAACCATAACCTTGGTGCCCGTTTCTTCTCCATAAGCAAAGAAGAGTTCTTCCCCTGCCTTTTTGCTTCTGCCGTAGTCTGAATCATAACGCCCTATAAGGGTTGCTTGAATTGACGAGGAAAGCATTACGGGACAAGTGTTATTATATTTTTTCAGAGTGCGTAAAAGGTTTTCGGCGAACCCAAAATTACCTTCCATAAACTCTTCAGGATTTTGCGGACGGTTTACTCCCGCAAGATTGAAAACAAAATCAGCTTTTTTACAAGCTTCATCGAGAAGTTCTTTTGGAGAATCAATATCATAAAGATAAAGCTCTTCTATCTCTAAAGCAGGACGGGTTTTGTTTTTACCGTCCTTAATATTACGAAGATTTTCGGCAAGATTCTGTCCGACAAAGCCTGCCGCTCCTGTTATCAGTATTTTCATACTATTTCTCCCAATTGCTGAGTGCTTCTGTTACATAGGGAATAGTGAGCAGTTTTTCCTTTACCTGCTCAACATTCATAAGCTCTGTGTTTGTAGAATCAAACTCTGAAAGAGAATTGCGCTCGATATTTCCGTCATTAAAATACTTATCGTAATTCAGCCCTCTCTTATCTGCAGGAACACGATAGAAATCACCCATATCAATAGCCGAAGCACACTCTTCATTAGTAAGAAGAGTCTCGTACATTTTCTCACCGTGACGTATACCGATAACCTTAATTTCGGTCTCAGGGTTAAAGATCTCGCAAACAGCCTTTGCCAAGGTTTCAATTGTACAAGCAGGAGCCTTTTGAACGAGGATATCACCATTCTCACCATGTTCAAATGCGAATACAACAAGCTCAACCGCCTCTTCAAGACTCATTACAAAGCGGGTCATTGCGGGCTCGGTTATAGTAATTGGGTTTCCTGCTTTTATCTGGTCTATCCAGAGCGGAATTACCGAACCGCGAGAACAGAGAACGTTGCCGTAACGAGTACAACAAATCTTAGTTTTATCGGTATTTCTTGCCTTTGCAATAGCTACGCGCTCTTCCAATGCCTTTGTAATACCCATAGCATTTACAGGGTAAGCTGCCTTATCGGTCGAAAGACAGATAACACACTTTACACCTTCATCGATAGCAGCAGTAAGAACGTTGTCGGTACCGATAACATTTGTGCGTACTGCTTCCATCGGGAAGAACTCGCAAGAAGGCACCTGTTTCAGCGCTGCTGCGTGGAATATATAGTCTACTCCGTGCATAGCGCTTCTTACCGAATCGATGTTTCTTACATCGCCGATAAAAAACTTAATTTTATCGGCAACATCGGGCATTTTAGCCTGAAATTCGTGACGCATATCATCCTGCTTCTTTTCATCACGTGAAAATACGCGAATCTCTTCGATATCGGTATTTAAGAATCCGTTAAGTACAGCGTTACCGAATGAACCTGTACCTCCTGTAATAAGTAATGTTTTTCCTTTAAAAAGCGACATTGTTAATTTCTCCTTAACTAATTATAGCGGAATATTTCCATGTTTCTTTGGTAAAGAATATTTTTTCTTGGAACGAAGCGCAAAAAAGGCTTTGCTAATTCTTTCCCTTGTTTCCTCTGGTTTTATTATCTCATCGATATATCCATGAGCTGCGGCAATATAAGGGTTAAGATATTCGTGCTCATATTCCTCGACAAGTTTTTTCCGTAATTCTTCGGGATTTTCAGATGCTTTTATTTCTTTTTTATAAATAATATCTACAGCACCCTCAGCACCCATAACAGCAAGTTCAGCGATAGGCCACGCAAATACCATATCAGCACCCATATTCTTGCTATTCATTGCAATATACGCTCCGCCATAAGCCTTTCGCATAATAAGACTTACTTTCGGAACAGTAGCTTCAGAATATGCATAAAGCAATTTTGCTCCGTGTCTTATTATTCCCATATGCTCCTGAGCTGTTCCGGGCAGATATCCGGGTACATCAACGAGCGACAAAATAGGGATATTAAAGCTATCGCAAAAACGAACAAATCTTGCCGCTTTATCTGATGCGTCTACATCAAGCACACCTGCCGAAACCTTAGGCTGATTTGCAACTATTCCGATAACCTCTCCATCAAGTCGGGCAAGTCCGACAACAACATTTCCTGCGAAATCCTTATGTACCTCAAAAAAGCTGTCTCTGTCAACGAAGGTGCCGATAACATCGCGGACATCATACGCCTGACGCATATTATCAGGTACGATATTCTCGATCTCAGCAGAATTATCAACCTTTTTACAGGATCTGTAAGGAGGTTTTATCGCGTTATGCTGCGGTAGATAGCTAAGAAGTTCTCTGACTCCCGAAAGGCAACTCTTGTCATCATTATAAACGAAGTGAGCAACACCTGATTTAGAAGCGTGCACAGCAGCGCCCCCAAGCTGATCGGCAGTGGCATTTTCACCTGTAACAGCCTTAACGACTGCTGGACCCGTTATAAACATTTTGCTTGTATTATCAACCATAAATATAAAGTCACATATCGCCGGCGAATAACAAGCGCCTCCGGCACAGGGTCCGAGAATTACAGCAATCTGAGGAATCACACCCGAAGCCTGAGTGTTGCGAAGAAAGATTCCGCTATAGCCTGCAAGAGAATGTATTCCCTCTTCAATTCTGGCTCCGCCGCTATCGTTAATAGAAACAAACGGTGCTCTTGCATCTACTGCCATATCCATGATACGACAGATTTTCAGCGAATGATTTGCACCGAGCGTTCCTCCGTTAACGGTAAAATCCTGAGATGCGGCATAAACAAGGTTTCCGTTCACATAACCGTAACCCGTAACAACGCCATCGCTCGGAAAATTCTTCGCGCCGACTTCAGCACCGTATGACTGAACCAAAGCGCCTACCTCTACGAAAGATCCACTGTCAAAAAGGAGTTCCAAACGTTCTCGGGCGGTAAGTTTTCCTGCTGCGTGCTGCTTTTCTATCCTTTCAGCACCACCGCCGATACGTGAGGTCTCAAGCTTTTGCTCCAGTCTTTCTAAAACATTTTTATCCCACATGAGGTTTCCTCCTCAATTATCTTAATATTTCTTTAAAACTACCCAACCAATATCTTATTAACAATTTAATTCTATTTGGGCGATTAATTTTATTCATGGTTCTTATAAAGCCGTTGGTTTTACAACTTTTTATAAAATCACATCTGCTCTCAATATAGCTATCAGTTGGTTGTCTGCTTTTTATATTATAAGAGGCTTTTTCCAAATCAAGTTGTGTTACAATAAACGAATTAGATATACTCTCAATTATGTGTTCACCTTTATTTGAATTTACTAGTACCAAAGACAAACCCGAGTCATCATTTTGAATTCTTGAAATCTTTTTGTATGCCCAAAAATCAGCTAGAATAATATCTGAATGATGATTTAGTGCAAACTTACACTCTGTGCAATAATCTCTAATGTTTAATCCTTTTCCTATAAACGAATAGAAATATGGGTCA
>JAZONJ010000072.1:0-1594 GCA_045654425.1 Acutalibacteraceae bacterium | reverse complement strand
CAGCAAGCACCACTGCACTTCCTATTTTATTATTTTCAAGTCTTACAGGTACCGCCACTTTTTTAATATGCATTCCTATCATGGTGAAGCCAATATCAAGACCTGCATCAGCCTTTACTTCTTCCAGAGCGATCGGTTCTTTAAATTCGGAATATGCAGTTGTTGCAAAAGATCCACCTGCTTTCGGCTGTGGTACCACATTTACTCTTTCGGCAAAGGGCGCCGCCTGCCTTTCTGTTATTATCGCACGGTTGAGATGCTCACAGCACTGAGCTGCAAGATATATGCCGCACTCAACGCAGGCTTTATGAATTCCGCCGAAAATATCTTTCGCCGTTTCCGGAGAAGAATTCGTTCCTATCTTGTCGCCGAGAACCTCAGAAGTCGAACATCCGACAACAAGGACATTCCCCCTTTTAAGTTTTGCCTTCTCGATTATTTCCTTTGCAACGCTGTAGGACTGTTCAAAAATGTTTCCCATTGAAAATCCACCTTATATATAATATGTGTAGTCCATTTTACCACAAATATAAAAAAATGCAATCAAGTATTGAAAGATGGGCTATTTTGTTATAAAATATATTTATATGTAGGAGGTCTTGATATTATGACTAAAAAACTAATCGCAATTATTCTTTCAATTGTTTTTATTTTTTCTCTTGCAGCCTGTGGCAAGACAGACAAAAATCCGTCTTCCAATGAGGTTGCCAACAACCCCGCCGGCAGCATACCCTATTCATCTGAAGAAGCTTCATCAGAAGAGGTTTCATCCGAAGAAGTTTACAAACCCGATCTTGATTCTTGGGAAATGATGCTCGTTAATAAGTGGCATCCGCTTCCCACAGGTTATAAACCTGAGCTTGCATCTGTTAAAAGCGAGTATTCGAGAGGTGGCAGAACCGATTATCTTTTCGATGCAAGAGCTGTTGATGCTCTTCACGACCTCTGCAAAGCATCAAAGAAAGACGGTATTAACCTTTTTATTATTTCGCCTTACCGCACCAACGCGACTCAGGAATCTCTCTTCAACCGTGAACTCGGCGAAGTTAAGGCGCAGTATCCTAATATGACCGATGCCGAAGCAAGAGCAAAGGCAGCTACCGAGGTTGCGGCACCTTGGACAAGCGAGCATCAGTCAGGACTTGCGGTTGATTTCAACTCGGTTGAGCAGTCCTTTGACAAAACAAAGGAATATAAATGGCTCTCGGAAAACGCTCATCTTTACGGATTTATAATGAGATATCCTAAGAGCAAGCAGGATAAAACAGCAGTCATTTACGAACCCTGGCACTACCGCTATGTCGGAGTTGAAAACGCGATGGCAATAAAGGAAAGCGGTCTTTGCCTTGAAGAGTTTATTGAGCTTTATAAAAACAAATAAAATTTCGTCCCGAAATTCTCGGGACTTTTTTGTTGCAAAAGCATATTACGCGTGTTATAATGAATTTGCCGAATATTTGTTCGATTGGAGGAGCCGTGTTATGTCAAGACCCGCTCTAACGGAAAAACAGCTTTCTGTTTATAATTATTTAGTCAAATCTCTCGCAGGCGGAATTCCGCCAACTGTCAGAGAAATTTGTCAGGAAACAAAAAT
>JAZONJ010000071.1:0-4460 GCA_045654425.1 Acutalibacteraceae bacterium | reverse complement strand
TTCTGTAATTGTGTAATCTGCAAGCTTTAAAGAGAGCTTAGTTGCTCTGACGGAGTTACAGCCGTGAGCAATATTGGCAAAAGGTCCACCGTGCATAATAGCGGGTGTGTTCTCAAGAGTCTGAACGAGGTTCGGTTTGATTGCGTCCTTAAGAAGAGCAGCCATAGCGCCCTCGGCCTTTAAATCTCTTGCAAAAACGGGTTTGTTATCATAAGTGTAAGCAACGAGAATGTTGCCGAGTCTGCGTTTTAAGTCCTGAAGGTCGGAGCAGAGGCAAAGGATTGCCATAACTTCACTTGCAACGGTAATCTGGAAACCGTCCTCACGCGGAATTCCGTTTACCTTACCGCCAAGACCGACATTAACATAGCGAAGAGCTCTGTCGTTCATATCAAGACAGCGCTTAAAGAGGATTCTTCTCTGGTCAATACCGAGAAGATTACCCTGCTGAAGATGGTTGTCAAGCAGAGCGCAAAGAAGATTGTTCGCTGCGGTAATAGCGTGCATATCTCCCGTGAAATGAAGGTTGATATCCTCCATAGGTACAACCTGAGCGTATCCGCCGCCTGCGGCACCGCCCTTGATTCCGAAAACGGGACCGAGTGAAGGCTCGCGAAGAGCAATAATTGCGTTTTTACCTATAAGAGGCATAGCCTGTCCAAGACCGACAGAAGTAGTAGTTTTACCTTCTCCTGCGGGGGTCGGGTTGATTGCGGTTACAAGAATAAGTTTTCCGTCAGGTCTGTCCTTTACCTTTTCAAAAAGTTCTTCGCTGAACTTTGCCTTATACTTTCCGTAAAGTTCAAGGTCGTCGGTATCAACGCCGATTTTTTCAGCAATTTTGGTAATAGGAAGCATTTTAGCGCCCTGAGCAATCTCGATATCTGTTAACATTTTCAAATCACCTCATGTTAATTTTTAGAGATAAAAGTAATATATTGACAATATTATAACACACTTTTTCGAATTAATAAAGAGTTTACTTGCAAATAACCAAAAAATATTATAGAATATATAAGGAATACAAAAAACGGAGGTGTCGATATGGCTAAAAGGTCGTCTTGGGGCAGTATTGCCGATTATATCAGAGAGACAGATAAAATTATGATATTGCTTGCTTTTGCAACAACAACGTACGGATGTATAGCCGTAATGTCGGCAACCCGTTATACAGACAGCCTTTCTCAGTTTATAACTCAATGTGTTGCAGGCTTCGGCGGACTTATCGGCGCAATCATTATTTCGAATATTGATTTTAAGGATATGCTGAAATTGTGGTATTTGGCGGCACCGGCAGGACTAATTCCGGTTATACTGACCTTCTTTATTGGTTTTGCGCCTGCAGGCACCGATGATAAAGCATGGCTCATGCTTCCCGGTGGGATAACGGTTCAGCCTTCCGAGTTTATGAAAATATGCTTTATAATTACCTTTGCAGCTCATCTTGGATATGCTAAGGAACATGATATAAATAAGCTGAAAACCCTTATACCGCTTGCGATTCACGGACTCTTTCCGGTTGGACTTATATTGGTTCAGGGAGACGCAGGAACCGCACTAATATTTGGAATCATATTTGCGGCAATGATGTTTGCGGCAGGTCTTAAAATACGATACTATGCTATCGCGGCTTCTGCTTTGGTTGTTTCTTCTCCGCTTATATATTTCTTTGTAATGAACGATGACCAGCGTTCAAGAATCCTCGGAATATTTGATTTGGAGGATGACCTTCTCGGAGCGGATTATCAGCAGTGGCAGGGAAGAATAGCCCTTGCAAACGGCGGTATGACGGGTCAGGGGCTCTTTAAAGGGGAACTGACTCAGTCCAATATAGTTCCCGAAGGATATAACGATTTTATTTTTGTAAGTATCGGAGAGGAGCTTGGTCTTCTCGGATGCCTAGCCGTAATAATTCTTCTTGCGGCAATATGCTTGCGCTGTATAAGGGTAGGAAAGCTTTGCACGGATGAGCGTGGAATGTATGTCGCGGTAGGTGTTTTCGCAATGATCCTCGGTCAGAGTGTTATCAACATCGGTATGTGCATATCGATACTTCCCGTTATCGGTGTTACCTTGCCGTTTTTCTCAGCGGGAGGCACTTCGCTCGGCTGTCTGATGATTGCGGTCGGTGTTATGCTTAGCGTATATAAGCATCGGAATTCAAGAACGATGTATCTTCATAGTTAGTATTTTAATTTGGGATGTCAAAATTTTTTTGGCATCCTTTTTTACTTTAAAAACAATTTTTTGTTGCAAAATGTCGCTTTTTGGGGTAAAATAACTTTGTTAATAAATTGTGAACGGAGGAAGCTTAATGGCTTTTCGCGCAGACGGAAAAAGGGTTAGAAAGGCTGACCCTATGTATACTGTAGTTCCCTACATAATGGATAAAAGATACGATGCTATGAATATGACAACGGTTGATATTCCCATCGATCCTATACAAAATTATGTAAATGCTAAGCGTAAGGATGGTATCCGACTTAGTCACATGTCTGTCTTAACCGCGGCATATCTGAGAACGGTTTACGAATACCCGTTGCTTAATAATTTCATAGTCAATAAGAAAATATACACACATAAAGAGTTCAAGGTTGCAATGGTTGTACTAAAGAACCTCGCTACCGAAGAAGAGACTATGTCTAAGGTCAAGTTTGAACTTGATGACAACGTTTTTGAGGTTAATGAAAAAATGAACGCTTATGTTGAGGATAATCGCAAGACCTCAACCGTTAATAATACCGATAAGATGATAAAGTTCCTGCTTGCTATACCGGGGCTTGTCAATATCGGAATAGGTCTTTTCAAGCTTCTTGACCGCTATGGACTTTTGCCTAAGTTTATAACCGATCTTTCTCCTTTCCACACTTCGATGACTCTTACGAATTTAGCTTCAATCAGAACAAATCATATTTATCATCACATTTATCAGTTCGGTACAACAAGTGTCTTTATTGCTATGGGAAAAAGCCGCGAGGTGCCGAAGCGTAAGGGCGGAGAAATTGTTTTCGAAAAGTGTATGCCGCTTGGTGTTGTAATGGATGAAAGAATCTGTTCGGGACTTTATTTTGCAAAGGCTTTCCGCGCTTTCAAAAACTATTTGGCTAATCCCGAACTTCTTGAAGCAAAACCTGAGAAAAAAGATTAAATATTTAAATCAATACTCTTGATTTTTGCCACATTTGTGATATATTATATATGTTAGAAAAATAACAATTTTATTTGGAGGAAGTTAATATGTTAGTTTCTGCTAAAGAAATGCTGACCAAGGCTAAGGCCGGCAAGTATGCCGTAGGTCAGTTCAACATCAACAATCTTGAATGGACAAAGGCTATCCTGCTTACCGCTGAGGAACTCAAGTCTCCCGTAATTCTTGGCGTTTCTGAGGGCGCAGGTAAGTATATGTGCGGCTACAAGACCGTTGTTGGTATGGTTAACGGAATGATTGAGGAACTCGGAATTACCGTTCCTGTTGCTCTCCACCTTGACCACGGTTCTTATGAGCATGCTAAGAAGTGCATCGAAGCTGGTTTCTCTTCCGTAATGTTCGATGGTTCTCACTATTCTATCGAAGAGAATATTGCAAAAACAAAGGAACTCGTTGAGCTTACCGACAAGCTTGGTCTCTCACTTGAGGCTGAGGTTGGCGCTATCGGCGGTGAGGAAGACGGTGTTGTTGGCGGCGGTGAGGTTGCTGATGCCGCAGAGTGTAAGATGATTGCTGACCTCGGCGTTACAATGCTCGCTGCAGGTATCGGTAATATCCACGGTAAATATCCTGAAAATTGGGCAGGTCTTTCTTTTGACACTCTTGCTGCTATTCAGGATCTCACAGGTGAGATGCCCCTCGTTCTTCACGGTGGTACAGGCATCCCTGCTGATATGATTAAAAAGGCTATCTCTCTCGGCGTTTCCAAGATCAACGTTAACACCGAGTGCCAGCTTGCTTTCGCTGCTGAGACCAGAAAGTATATCGAAGAGGGTAAGGACCTTGTTGGTAAGGGCTTCGACCCCAGAAAGATTCTTGCTCCCGGTGTAGAAGCTATCAAGGCTACTGTTAAGGAAAAGATGGAACTCTTTGGCAGCGTAAACAAAGCGTAATTTTGAAATATAAATCACCGGAAAGTTAATATGAATTCTAAAAGCTCATTGTCTTTAAAGATAATGAGCTTTTTCTTTATAACAGTATATTTCACTTGATTTCTTCAGGTTCCGAGTTGTATTTTTTGAGGATTTTCGTAAGTTTCGGAACAATTTTCATACTTTTACTGTTTATGTTTTTTGCAACTTCATGCATTTCTTCGTCTGTGTTTCCCATAGTTGTTCCTCCAAAATTAAAAAATGCGCAGCCCTTTCGAGCTACGCATGAAAAATACATGGCTCCAAAGCTACTGCGACATAACTGTTTTGCCTAAAATACCAAGCAAAAAAGAGCATGTATTTTTACCGAAATAAAAATA
>JAZONJ010000070.1:0-1545 GCA_045654425.1 Acutalibacteraceae bacterium | reverse complement strand
TGTATTGATGAAGATTTTTTTCGGTCAGAGTGACGGTTTTGTCGGCATAACGGGATGCAAGTATTCTCGCAAGGGTGGTTTTTATATCTTTTATCTGATTGAGAATAGCCCCGTGGTCGGCAAAAACTATCTTTGTTTTGGTATTATTATTTTTCGTATATGAAATATAACCCGAATAATTACCCTGGATGATTGCGACATCAATATCGTTCTTGGAAAAATAATCATAAAGGGTTGTATTGTGATTTCGTCTCAGCTCGCTGATTCGCATTGCCGAAGCTTCAAAATATGTGTATTTTACTCTCGGGTCAAGCTTGTATTTAAGCTCTGATGTATGAAGAAAGCTCACAAGATGCACTTCATAATCATCCAAGAGAGAGTTGCAAAGTCCGCTTGTTACCTGCTCAACACCGCCGACAATACACATATCGAAGGTTACAAAACAGATTTTTTTCATTCCTTTATCCTCGGTCTCATAAACTTGGTAAGTTTCTCGAATAGTTCAGGCTTCTCATCGTTATCGCTTATTCGGATAAGACAATTTACAAATCCGAGTACAAACCAGAATATCGCGTCACAGGCGCTGTTATTGAAGAATATCGCCATAAGCGGCAAAGCCATTACGGCGCCGACAACGAGCATTGATGACAAAATTACTATCGGCTTATAAAGGTCATCGCGATCTCTTCCCCTTTTTGCAAGATAGAGAACGATTCGAGCCACGTTCAAAAGCATAAAGGCAAGCATTATAACCGAGCCGACTATTCCCGTACCGACAAGCACGGCTAGGTATCCGTTGTGGTAATAATAACCCTTTTGGACGATAAAAAGATTTGGCATATTTTCTTTTGCATAGGCAAGTCCGTTTCTCGGTCCTGTTCCAAATATAGCATTTTTCTCAAAAACCTTATAATAATCCGACCAAATCTCTGCTCTGTGATTTGTTATATCATTGCTGTATTCAACGTCGGGACGGATAAGCTCCTGCTCAAGCTCTTCTTCATCAACGTCGTCGGACATACTGCTTCCGACAGAAACATAAAGCTTGTCCATAGCAAATGAAGCAAAAGAGAAGGCTGACATAAGGATAATTACCGAAAGCAGAGCCGCTAATGCTGATGCCCCATAACGGAGCAGACTCTTCATTTTTCCCTTTATGAAAAGCTCAGATTTCACAATAAAGAATACCGCAAGCGCTATCGCAACATAAGAGCATATTTCCGCGGTTCTCGACTTTGCAAGAACTATGAATATAAAGTCTATCACAAACAAAATGATGTGATAAATTCGAAAAACCGTGTTGTCGCGGAACATCTGCATATTGCAGACAGTCATAAACATTGAGAAAATTATACATACCGATGCGTAATTCGGGTCGCTGAAAACTCCGAAAAGTCTTCCCTCTAAAAATCCTATACGGACTGTGTTTTTTACGAGTGACGGGTCGGGATCAATTATTATTCCATCAAATCCGATAACAAACATTATGACCGAAATAGCAGCACCTACAAGCCAGACAAACGAAAAGGCTTCGGTTATGATTCT
>JAZONJ010000069.1:0-2450 GCA_045654425.1 Acutalibacteraceae bacterium | reverse complement strand
TTCTCATCAGCCTCTTGAGGATCTTGCCGCAGGTGCAAGTAACCGTGTTGAAGGCGGCGCCGAAGTCAAAGAAGACCCGATGGATTTCTGTCTTTGGAAGGGTGCAAAACCGGGCGAACCGTTCTGGGAGTCTCCTTGGGGTAAGGGCAGACCGGGTTGGCATATCGAGTGTTCGGCAATGGCAGGCCGTTTCCTTGGAGATACTATCGATATTCATTGCGGCGGTCAGGACCTCATATTCCCGCATCATGAAAACGAAATCGCACAGAGCGAGTGCGCTAACGGATGCTCTTTCTCTAACTATTGGATGCACAACGGCTATATCAATGTAGACAATAAAAAGATGTCCAAGTCGTTGAATAATTTCTTCACAGTTCGCGACGTTGCTAATATCTACGGATACGAGCCAATTCGTTATTTTCTTATTTCTTCTCATTACAGAAGCCCCATCAACTATTCTGCAGAGATTATTGAACAGGCTAAGAATGCGCTCGCGCGTCTTTATACCTGCCGTGATAATCTTGATTTTGCAATTAGCAACGCTGCAGACGGCGGTGAGACTCCCGACTTCCTCGAAAAGCACAGAAATGACTTTATTGAGGCTATGGAGGACGACCTTAATACCGCAGATGCTATGGGCGTACTCTTTACTCTTGTCCGCGATATAAATAACCTTATTGCTGCAGGTGTAGGTAAGGATTCTCTTCTGGCTGCTGCCAAGACTTTCGATGAGCTTACCTTTGTTCTCGGACTTCTCTATAATCGCAAGAGTGATGATCTTGATAGCGAGGTAGAAGCTCTTATTGCTGAAAGAACAGCGGCTAGAAAAGCCAAAGACTTTAAGACTGCTGATGCTATCCGTGATAAATTAAAGGAAATGGGTATCGTGTTAGAAGATACACCTCAGGGAGTTAAATGGAGCAGAATTTAATTTCTAAATTAGAACCCCTCGGAAACGGATATTTTATCAATGTTTCAAAAAATCATACATTCGGCACCGATGCCGTACTACTCAGTGATTTTGCTTCCTCAAAAAGGGTGGCAAAACATTGTGACCTCGGCGCAGGGTGCGGAATAATTTCAATGCTGCTGCTTCGCGATAACACTGTCGGACATTCCGATGGTGTTGAGATAAGTGACGAAGCGGTGGCTTTGGCGCGCCGTACAGCGGCCCAGTATGCTGAGGACAGATTTTCTGTAATACATTCTGACCTTAAAGAACTTAAGGGTATATTGTCTTTTGGAGAATACGACCTTGTTACATGTAATCCGCCATATAAGGCAGATGGAGCCGGAATAATAAGTGAAAGCAAAACAGATAAGGTTGCGCGGCATGAAACTGCATGCTCGCTTCAGGATGTGATTTCAGTTTCATCAAGACTTCTTAAAAGTTCGGGCAGACTTTGTATATGCCAGCGCCCTGAAAGACTGGCGGATATCATTTGTCTGATGAGACAATACAGGGTTGAACCTAAAACTGTACGTTTTGTTTCCAAAAAGACAGGGGACGAGCCGTGGCTTGTTCTCGTTGAGGGAAGAAGAGACGGAAAAAGCGGAATGAGGGTAATGCCGAATTTATATGTGTATAAAGAAAACGGGGATTATTCTGACGAAATGCTTAGAATTTACGGACCGTATAAGGAGGGACATATCTGATGGCAGGAAAACTTTATGTTGTAGGAACACCTATCGGAAATCTGTCGGATTTCTCTCCAAGAGCTGTTGAAACTCTAGCTAATGTGGATTTTATAGCGGCAGAGGATACGAGAGTAACAGTTAAGCTTCTTAACCATTTTGAAATAAAAAAGCCCCTTATTTCGTATTATGAACATAATAAAACGAATAGGGGAAACGATATTATAGACCGACTGATAGCGGGAGAAGTATGCGCGCTCGTTTCAGATGCAGGTATGCCTGCGATTTCTGATCCCGGCGAAGACTTGGTCAGAATGTGCCACGAAAACAATATCCCCGTTGAATCGGTACCGGGTCCGTCTGCGCTTACAACCGCATTGGCTATTGCGGGAATGAAAACAGGTCGTTTTTGTTTTGAAGGCTTTCTGTCTGTTAATAAGCCGAGTCGAAAAGCGCATCTCCTTGAACTGAAAACTGAAAAGCGCACAATGGTTTTTTATGAAGCGCCACACAAATTGGTTGCTACGCTGAATGATATGAAGGGATATTTCGGTGACAGAAAAATCGCCTTGGTCCGCGAACTTACAAAACTGCACGAAGAAGTCATTCATACCACATTTTCCGAAGCGATTGAATTTTATTCGGGAGACAAAACTCCAAAAGGGGAGTTTGTTTTAATCGTTTCGGGTTATGAGGAAAAAGACGATGATAAATCGTATACTATAGAGGAAGCGGTAAAAATAGCGAAGGATTATATCGCTGACGGAAATTCTGCCTCAAGCGCTGCAAAAATGGCGGCAGCAGATACCGGAATT
>JAZONJ010000068.1:0-1584 GCA_045654425.1 Acutalibacteraceae bacterium | reverse complement strand
GAATATTCAACCATGAGAACTCAGCTTACAACAAATATGCTGACTGTTCTTGCTACAAACTATAACCGTAAAAATGAAGATGTGAGACTCTTCGAGATAAGCCGCCGCTTTATTCCGAAGGCTCTGCCCTTAACCGAAGCTCCTCTTGAGCTTGCGACAATGTCAATCGGTTGCTATGGTAAGGACGAAGACTTCTTCACAATGAAGGGCATCTTAGAGACTCTCGCAGAATCTCTCGGCGTTACCTTTACCTATGAAAGAAGCGCTGAACCCTATCTTCATCCCGGCCGTCAGGCTACAGCCCTCTTAAACGGCGAGGCTGTCGCTGTGTTCGGAGAGGTTCATCCCACAGTTGCCGCTAAATATGACCTCGACTGCAAGGCTTATGTTGCAGAAGTTCAGCTTGATGTAATCTATGCTACCGAAGTAAAACAGATTATCTATAAGCCGCTTCCGAAATTCCCTGCTGTGACCCGCGACTTTGCACTCCTTGCTGACATCGACCTTCCCGTCGGCGTTATGATGGATACAATCCGCTCAGCTGCAGGAAAAATCTGCGAAAAGGTTGAACTTTTCGACGTTTATATCGGTTCACAGATTCCCGAAGGAAAGAAGAGCGTTGCTTTCACAGTTGCTCTTCGTTCTATGGAAGGAACACTTTCAGATGAGCAAATCGAGGGCGCAACTAAGAAAATTATCAAAAAACTCGGTGAAATCGGAGCAAATTTAAGATAATTTTCATTTTATGCTTGTATTATTCATAAATATAAGATAAAATAATATTACACGAACTACTTGGAGGTTGGAAAAATGCTTGACAGAACTCAGACATTTTCACTCGGCACAGATCAGGAGCAGGCGATAAGAAATATTCTGCTTACGGTTTATGACGCTCTGAAAGAAAAGGGTTATAACCCCATTAACCAGATTGTAGGTTATATTCTTTCGGAAGACCCGACCTATATCACAACCCATAATAATGCAAGAAATCTTATCCGCAGAGTTGACCGTGATACTCTGCTTCAGAATCTTGTAAAATATTATTTGACCCATTAATTTAGAGCGGACCGCGCTTTGTCCGGTCCGCTTTTTTACTAATTGACTCGGAGGAAACCGTATGAATTTCACACCTGCCGGCGCAAACGGACTTGTTGATTGTTTTTTGCTTGTAAAATCATCTGACAAAAAAACATCCTCTAAGGGAGATACATATCTTGATATGATGCTCTCGGACAAGAGCGGTGAGATTAACGCAAAGCTCTGGAGCTATGTTCCTGCCGTTCACGGCGAATATGAATCGGGAGATATTGTAAAGGTCCGCGGTACCGTCAGCCAGTATAACGGAAACCCTCAGCTTCGAATCGAAAAGATCAGAATGGCTTTCCCCGAAGACGGAGTTGACCCATCTGATTTTGTGCAGTCAAGCGAATATTCGGGCGAGACTATGTGGGAAGAGCTTTACAAAAGAGCTGAAAACTTTTCCGACAGCGATCTTCGAGCAATCGTTACCACACTTCTCACAGAAAACAAGGAAAATCTTCTTTTCTGGCCGGCTGCTTTCCGTCTTCATCACGCAATTCGTTC
>JAZONJ010000067.1:0-5425 GCA_045654425.1 Acutalibacteraceae bacterium | reverse complement strand
GAATCAGTCAGGCGTATCAGTCGCTTTGTATAAGCTATGCGGTCAGAAAGTTCAGAATAAAGGACTTTGACGGAATGCTTTGGTGTTGTCTTATGGGTGGCGCAAATGATGCAGGCTATCTCAAACCGCCGATTGATAACTACGGTTATGCAAAATATGGCTTCTATACCATGAAGGAGTATTTCAGAACGGTAACCTGTCTTAACGATACCGACGATACAAAGCGCGGTCGCGGATTTGCAGTAAAGCCTGTGCTTTTCGCATTCCCGGGCGACACAAGAACCGTCACGGCATCGGTTATTGATGAAAACGGTAATGAGATTGACAGTTTTGTTTATAAAGAAATAGAAGTATTTGATTATATCACAAGACTTCCCGAGTGGAAGCCGAATATTGAGGCTGAAGGCTACTACGCAGTTCAGTTTATAGTGAAATAGGAGAAAGTAATGAGAGTAGAAAACCACGATTTTTTCTATTACAAGCCAGACCATAAGGGGCACGGAGATTTTACCGACCACGAGGTATTTTCTCCCGAAAAGAAGAAAGAGTTTTTGGAGCATTATTCTGATTTTTGCAGAAAGACTTATCACATACCCGAGTATTCTGTAAAGGCTTGCCCTGAGGCAGAGGCTAAGGAGCTTGAGACTCTTGTAGGAGTTCCTGTTTCATCCCCAAAGGTGTCTAAAAGAATAGATTTTACTCATATGGAAGCTTCGCTCATTAAAAAGAGCTATCCTTATAAAAATTGGAGCTTTCATACAAGCAGAGTATCGGTGTCGGAGAATGCTGTTGTTTTCGGCGGAGCAGCAGTTCAGCCAAGCCCTAACGCAGAACTTAAGCTTGACGGCGGAAGAATCAGAGAGCTTGAAATGGAACTCTATTTTGACGAGAGATATAAAAATAACGGTATGAAGAGCAAATATAGCTGTAACAACCCTCATCGTCTTATTGCTCTTCGCGACGGTGTTATTGAACTATTTATTATTACTGTTCATCCTAATGGAAAGGTTTCTCTCGGAGTTACAAAGGCTAGCCGTTATCATCCGAAGCTCAACTTTATCGGCGATGTCGAGTGGAATACATGGCAGAGCTTAAAGATTTCTTTTACTGATGATACACTTACTGTTGCCTTTGGAGATAATGAGGCAAAGACTCTTAATCTTGCCAGCTATAACGAGGTTGATAGACTGACTCTGTCTTCGGGTAATTTTCATAGAGGTGAGTGGAGAGTAAGGCCGACTAAAATTTCTACCGACAAGTATGAAATAACCGAGTTTTTCCTGCCTGCTGAAAAAGCAGAATACGCGGAAGAGTCTCTCGGAGAGGTAAAAATGCCTTATGCTGTGGGCAATATTTCCAATGCGGATAAGATGCTTATTTTCCGTAAAGACTTCGAGGTGGAAGCGGGTTCAAAAGCAGTACTGACAATAGGCTCGATTGACCCCGGTGGAAGAGTCTATCTTGACGGAAAACCTATAGCCTTTGTTGATAATTTTGAGCAAGTAAAGGTTGAAGTAACCGAGCTTATTTCGAGAAAAAAAGAACACACCTTAAAAATTGAGGTTGACCCCAGAGGCGCAGAAATACCCTGTCGTCGTCATTCTAACTGTGACCCGTATAACGGTTGGTTCTGCGAGGAGATATGCCTTGAAATTATAAACGAAATAGAAATAACCGATACAAGAATAGTAACCCTTTTTGCAGAAGGAAAAACCGCAAAAGCGACTTTCTCTTGCAAAACATCCGAGCCGTGTAAAGTCAAAGTTTATATGGCTCCGTCATGGCCGAAAAAAGAAAATGAAATATTTATCGGAGAGGCAGAGTCCGACGGCAATATGTCGACCGAATTGACTTTGGAAAATATATTCCTTTGGTCTGCCGCAACACCCGAGCTTTATGATATTCGTTTCGAAGCGGTAAAGGACGGCGAAGCGGTCGATGACACGGTTGTTGAAACAGGATTCAGAACTATTGATCAGAGAAACGGCGGAATATATGTAAACGGAAAGAAAACCATGCTTAATGGCGCTCTTACTATGCAGTATCTGCCACCACACGATGAGTGCTCTACCACCCATATCTGTCCTCGTGAATGGCAGATAATCTGGCAGTATCTGATGCTCAAACGTATGCAAGCAAACTCTATGCGGTTGCATATTCTCGGTTACGGAACCAACGAAGCAAGATTTGCGAGACTTGCTGACCGACTTGGCGTTATGCTTCTTTGGACAACCCGTTATATCGATGCATTAGAACAGGTCGAGTGGGAAGGCGAGTGGCTGCAACGTGATGGTTATCTTCGCCAAATTTCTCAGAGGCTTAATCATCCGAGTATTGTTATTTGGGAAGGCTCGAATGAATTTATGCCCGACCTTGAGGAAATCGACAGAGCACATCGCGAATTTGTACCCGCTGTAAAGAGCGTTGATACCTCAAGACTTTTAAGTCCGCTATCTCATCATTATTACGCAGGCGACCGTTTTGCTATCCCAGGTTGTAACTACTATTCAACCGACGGTAAGACCGATGTTTTCGGAAACCAAGTAAATGCTGTTCCCGAGTGGACCGATCCGCTTGTTGTTCGCGCGGCTCACACTTATGTTCATTCGCTCGGAGTCGGACAGGACTGGACTATGTTCAGACTTCAGGATTGGCCGGAGCAGGAGAAACTCATTTCGAGTGATGAGAGGGCATACCTTATTACCGAGTTTGCGATAATCGGCAGACAGGATCCGAGAACAAAAGAGGCTAAAGAGATTTATTTCAACCCGACCTCCTATGAGGTTCCGAACGAGTCGGTTCTCGGCTTCGAGTTAACACCTGACGATTGGAGAATCAGTCAGGCTTATCAAGCCCTCGGTACATCTTATACTGTACGCAAGTATCGTGCGATGGATACAGATGGAATGATGTGGTGCGCTCTTTTCGGTGGCGGTAATGACGGCGGATATATGAAGCCTCTTATTGATATGTACGGCTATGCAAAATACTCCTACTATGTAATGCAGGAAAATCTTAAAAAGGTAACCTGTATTAACGATACAACCGATGTAATGCGCGGTGAAGACTTTGCCGTAAAACCGGTTCTTTTCGCAGAACCCGGTGAGGTTTATTCGGTTACGGTTGCGTTAACCGATGAAAAGGGTAATCCCATTGATATTATGACCTATGGCGATGTTGAAGTGGAGAATGATATTACAAGACTTCCCGAGTGGAAGCCCGATATCTCTGCAGAGGGTTATTACGCTATAAAGACAATTGTTTTAAAGACTTTTTAAGAGGGTGTTTTTATGAGTAAAATTCAAGATATCGTAAAGCAGATGACCGTAGAGGAGAAGGCGCTTATTCTGACTGGCGCTACTCCCCGACAGACAAACGGTGTAGAGCGTCTTGGCGTTGAGCCTAAGGTTCTCGTTGACGGACCTCACGGGGTTCGAATGCCGATAGAACAGAACTGCACAATGTTTCCGGCTGTTATTTCGATGGGTTCGACTTGGGATAAGGAACTTATTTTTGAGATGGGCGCAGCCCTTGGTTCCGATTGTATAGAGCAGGGTGTGGATATGATTCTTGCTCCCGGAATCAATATTAAGAGAATTCCGCAATGTGGAAGAAACTTTGAATACGTATCTGAGGATCCGGTAGTTTCGGGAGAAATCGGCGCGGCTTATATAAACGGTGTTCAGTCAAAGGGCGTTGCTACAAGCCTTAAACACTATGCGATGAATAATCAGGAGCGTCACAGACTTCAGACAAGCGTTGAAGCGGATTTACGCGTAATGCACGAGCTTTATTTTAAACCTTTTGAAATCGCAGTTAAGAAGTCAAGCCCTGTAAGCGTTATGTGCTCTTACAATAAGATACATTCTATATGGGCATCAGAAAATGAGTACCTTCTGACAAAGGTGCTTAAGGAAAAATGGGGATTTGACGGATTTGTCGTTTCCGACTGGGGCGCAGTACGAGATATATGCAAGTCGGTTATGGCAGGACTCGATCTTCAGATGCCGAGAAACTGGGAGATAATCGACCAGATTAAAGAAGGGCTTGCAAACGGCAAACTGACCGAATCTGCACTGAATAAAGCCGTTGCCAATGTTCTCAAATTCATAACCGCAAAGAAAGCGGTTGATACAGTACCTTATGACCGCAACCGTCAACACGCTATCGCTCGTAAGGTTGCGACCGATGGAATCGTTGTGGTTAAAAACCGTAACAATACTTTGCCGATAACAAAGGAAAAGTATAAAAAGGTTGCCATTGTCGGCGAATATGCCGTAAATCCCTTAAACGGTCAGGGTAGCGCAGAGGTTTATCCCGCACCTGAATATAAAGAAAATCCCTTTGATGAAATCAAAAAGGCTCTCGGCGATGAGGTTGAGGTTACCTATCACGAATTCTTTATTCGCAAGGCACATATGAACGAAAAGATGATATGGGGCAAGACGGGCGAATGGATAAAGGTTGCAAACGAGAATGATGTGGTTATCGTATTTACGGGTTCAATGGAATCCGAGGATACCGAGCAGTATGACCGCAACAGTCTTTATTACAATACCAATTTTGATTTCGTTATTAATGCTATCGCACGTACAAACCCGAATACCGTTATCGTCAGTCAGTCGGGCGGCGTAATGCTTCCGGGAGATTGGAGAGCAACTGCAGGCGCGATTGTTCAGATGTGGATTGCGGGTGAAGGTGGAGGCGGAGCGATTGCCGATGTGCTCACAGGCAAGGTCAATCCGTCCGGCAAGCTCACAGAAACCTTCCCGAAAAAGCCTCGTGAGGGAGTTGAGTATCCCGGTGACGGACTTAAAGTCCGTTATAACGAGGGCTTTGATGTCGGTTACCGCTATTATGATAAGCATCCCGAGGAAATACTTTATCCCTTCGGTTTCGGTCTTTCATATACGACCTTTGCTTATGAAAACTGCAAAGCAGTACTCGACGGTAATAACATTAAAATTTCTTTAGACGTTAAGAATACAGGTGACTGTGACGGTGCCGAGGTGGTTCAGTTCTATGTTGCAAAGGAAAACAGTATTGTATCACGCCCGATAAAAGAGCTCAAAGGCTTTGAAAAGGTCTTCGTAAAGAGCGGAGAATCAAAGCGTGTTGAGTGTGTAATTTCTGTAAGTGATTTGGCTTATTATAATGTAATGCTTGATGACTGGATAGTTGAGCCGGGTGAGTATAACTTTATGATTGCAGCATCGTCGCAAGATATAAGATATACAGAAAGCATTAACGTTGACGGAAACGCTCCTTATACTATAAACAGTCATGCTTATGCATCATTGGCATAGAACTTAGTGTAAAAATATATTAAAGGAGAAAGCATATGAAAAAGTTTATTGCGACCCTTATGTCTGCGGTTATTCTTTTAACATCGGTATTATCGGTATCGATGATTACGGTAGCGGCA
>JAZONJ010000066.1:0-8208 GCA_045654425.1 Acutalibacteraceae bacterium | reverse complement strand
GGTGAGATTAATGCAAAGCTCTGGAGCTATGTTCCTGCCGTTCACGGCGAATATGAATCGGGAGACATTGTAAAGGTCCGCGGTACCGTCAGCCAGTATAACGGAAACCCTCAGCTTCGAATCGAAAAGATCAGAATGGCTTTTCCCGAGGATGGCGTTGACCCATCTGATTTTGTGCAGTCGAGCGAATATTCTGGCGAGGCTATGTGGGAAGAACTGTACAAAAGAGCTGAAAACTTTTCTGACAGCGACCTTCGCGCAATCGTTACCACACTTCTCACAGAAAACAAGGAAAATCTTCTTTTCTGGCCGGCTGCTTTCCGTCTTCATCACGCAATTCGTTCGGGTCTTATGATGCATACCCTCTCGATAGTAAAACTGTGCGAAAGCGTATGTGAAATTTATCCCTTTGTCGACCGCGAGCTTTTAATTTCGGGCGCAATTCTTCACGATATTGCAAAAACACGAGAATATGAAATCTCCTCTGCGGGACTCGCAACAGGATATTCGGTTAAGGGAAATCTTATCGGACATCTTGCCGAGGGCGCGATTATGATAAACAAAACCGCCGAAAAGCTTGGAATTGAATCTGAGGTTGTTACCCTTCTTCAGCATATGGTGCTTTCCCACCACGGCGAGCCCGAATTCGGAGCCGCCGTCAGACCGATGTTTATTGAAGCAGAGCTGCTCTCGGAGCTTGATATGATGGATGCGAGAATTTACGAGATGCGCGAGGCTACCGCCGACACAGCAAAGGGTGAATTTTCGGGCAGAATGTGGTCGATGGACAACCGCAAACTTTATAACCACGGAAGAGACGATATGGATAAAACCGTTAAGCTCTTTTAATAATATTAATAATTTCTGAAAGGAACGATAAAAATGGCAGACATTAAAATTACAAAGGATATGTGTATTGGTGACGTTCTTGATATGGACGTAGGATGCGCAGAGTATTTCTTCGAAATCGGCATGCATTGTCTTGGATGCCCCGCTTCACGCGGAGAGACCATCGAGCAGGCTTGCGAGGTTCACGGTACCGATGTTGAGTCTCTTCTCGAAAAGCTCAATGCATATTTCGCAGCAAAATAATGCGAACTTTATCCGATAGACTTTATACTATCCAAACCCTGATACCGAAAGGTGTCAGGGTTGCTGATATCGGTACAGACCACGGTCATTTACCGATTTCTTTAATTAAATCGGGGCTTGCCGAAAGGGTTATCGCTTGTGATATACGCGAAAAGCCTCTCGACAATGCCCGTAAAAATATAGAAAAAACTCAGACTGTCGGTATTGAGCTTCGGCTTGGTGACGGTCTTTCTCCCGTTAAACCCGATGAGGTAGATTATATCGTAATCGCAGGTATGGGCGGTGAGGTAATTTCAGGAATTTTAGATTCTGCAAAATGGACAAAACAGGAAAATTATACCCTTTTGCTCCAACCGATGACCTCTGCCGATGCTCTGAGACGTTGGCTTTCGGAAAATTCTTTTAAAATCCACGAAGAAAAAGCCGTCCTTGACGGAGGAAAACTCTACACAGTAATAAAAGCGGCATATTCGGGAAAGGACGAGCCCAAAAGTGAAGCCTTTTATCGAATCGGAAGGCTCGACAAAACCGATCCCACCGCCGCATTATACATAGAAAAGCAGATTAACATCATTAAAAAATGCATCTGCGACCTTGAAGCCTCGAAAAAAACCGAAGGACTTGAATCTTTTAAAACTATACTAAAAGAAATGGAGAACTGAAAAGCTTGGCTCTTGACGGAATTTTTCTGCGACTGCTTTGGCGCGAGCTAAATTCGCTTTCCGACACACGAATAGAAAAAATTTACCAGCCGTCGAGAGATGAGCTGGTTTTGGTGCTTCGTGCAGTCGGTTTCAGCGGCCGGCTTGTCATTTCTGCGAAATCGGGTTTTTCGCGAATACAACTTACTTCGGAAACTCCCGACAACCCTGCCGACCCTCCGACATTTTGCAAACTGATGAGAAAGTATATAGGCGGTGCAAAAATTGTCGGCTTTGAGCAACAGGGACTTGACCGAACGGTATTTATCCGCCTTTCCTGTTACAACGAAATGGGCGACCTTGTAAACCCTTATCTTGCCGTTGAACTCTTTTCCAACCGTTCGAACATCATTCTCTGCGAAGAATCCGGCAGAATTGTTGACGCTATACACCGCTCAGACATCGAAAGCAACGCCCGACTGATTCAACCCGGAGCAAAGTATGTTCCGCTCCAGCCACCTGTAAAGCTTGACCCGTTTTCCGAATCGGCAGAAAGGCTGTCCGACTCGGTAATTAATTCCGAAAAGCCTCTTGGTTCTGCCTTTATGAATGTTATCGACGGTGTTTCTCCCCTTATTTCACGAGAGCTTGCCGAAAGATGCGGTCTCGACCCCGATAACGCGGCAACCTCTTCGGATAAGCCTGTTTTAATTTCTGTTTTAAACGACTTTAAGAAAACTATCGAAGAAAATCATAAACCCTGTCTTATTTCTTTTGACAAAGAAATAAAAGATTTTTCATATTTGCCGATTACCCAGTACGGAAGTTCTGCCGAAATCACCGGAATTTCGGGCTATAACGCTCTTCTCGAAGAGTTTTATGCTCTTCGTGACCGAGCTTCCCGTCTGAAAGCGCAGTCATCAGACCTTAACCGACTTCTCTCAAATATTCATTCGAGAATCTCGCGTCGTTTATCCTCTCGAATCACGGAACTTGACAAAAGCCGCGACCGAGAAGATCTTCGCATTTTCGGAGAACTTTTGAAGGCTAATCTTTATGCCGTGCCTAAGGGCGCTGATTTTATCGAGGTCCAAAATTACTATGACCCCGAACTTAAAACCATAAAAATTCCTTTAAATCCAGCTTTGTCGCCTGCGGCAAACGCGGCAAAGTATTTTAAAGATTACAAAAAAAGTCATACCGCCGAAATCACTCTTACTAAACTTATCGAAGAGGATAAAACGGAACTTTTATATATCGAATCGGTCATAGATGCTCTGTCAAGAGCCGAAACCACCAAAGAAATTTCTGAAATCAGAGAAGAACTTTTTGAAGCAGGTTATATCTTCCGAATCGGAAGAGTTAAAAAGCCTTCTTTTGTATCCGAACCCAAAGAATACCGCGACAGTTTCGGATTTCGTATCTCAGTCGGAAGAAACAACCGTGAAAACGATATGCTCACACTCAAAACCGCAGGAAAAGACGATATCTGGCTTCATACAAAGGATATTCCGGGTTCTCATGTTATCATTTTTACCGAAGGAAAAGAGCTCCCCGATGAGACTCTCGTTTTTGCGGCAAAACTTGCCGCAAAAAATTCCAAAGCGGCAGACAGTTCTAACATTCCCGTTGATTATACCGCCGTCAAATATGTTAAAAAGCCGTCGGGCGCAAAACCCGGAATGGTTATTTATACCCACAATCGCACCCTTTATGTTACACCTTGAATACACAGTTGTTTTAAGGTATAATTATTAAACCTTAAACGGAAAAGGAGTATCCTATGTCTAAACTTAACAAGATGTTTAAAACAATTCAAAAAAACATTTTCATCGTTTTACTTGTGGCCGCAATTTCGGTTGTACTTTCAGTCGGCTACATTACCATTTACATGTCACCGACCTATTCAGCTACCGCAAAGGTTCTCGTACATAATGGTAACCTTAACGAAATCAATGCGGAAAATGGCGTCGAAACAAAAATTTCCGCAACCGATACCTGCCTTGAAATATTTAACAGCCCTGATATTTTCGCTTTTCTCAAATCCAATATTATGTCAGAGCTCCCCTATACCTCAGAGCAGTTGAATGATATTGTAAAGGTGACAGCAGAAGGCGATGACTCTCTCGTTTTCTATGTTACCTCAACCTGTGATAATCCCGAAGACGCAGTTCGTATTACAAGAGATTACTCAAATATGATGTACTCATATATTGCTCAGTTTGTAATAAGCGCATCCATAAATCCGCTTTACATAGATACTTTGGCAACACAAAACACACCCGATATAACTCTTACCGTTATACTGAGTCTGCTCGCAGGAGCATTACTCGGAGCTGTTGGTGCTGTTGTTCTTTCGCTTTCTAACCGCCGTCTTAAAAATGCAAATGATTTTAAATCGAGATATTCCGTAAAGATCTTAGGTGTTGTGCCCAATTTTGAAAATGAAGGAGGCAAAAACAGTGGACGCTAACCGAAATGCTTCTCAGATAGTCGAAGCGTATAAGACTATCCGTTCAAACATCCTTGAAAATCTTGGAGACCATAACGGCTGCCGTATCATTACCGTTACTTCCCCAACTCAAAGCGAAGGCAAAACGACCTCTGCTATCAATATCGCCGTAGCCCTTTCTCAGACAGGAAAAAGAGTTCTGCTTGTAGACTCAGATATGAGAAATGGTTCAGTTCATAAAAAACTCCGTCTTTCTTCTACCTATGGCCTTTACGACCTTCTCAAAAACCGATCAGTTCTTGATGACGCAATAATCTCTGCAGGCTCTCTTGACGTAATAGTTTCGGGCGGACAGGTTTCTGACCCCTCCGATCTTCTTTTTTCCGATACCTTCGAAAACCTCATTTCAGGTCTTCGCTTTGCATATGATTTTATTGTCATAGATACTGCGTCGGTATGCGATTTTAAGGACGCTCTTTATGTATCAAAGCTATCTGATGGCGCTGTTCTTGTTGTTCGTGAAGGAAAATCCACCTACGGAAAAATCGACGCAGCTATTAAACTGCTTTCAGATTACGGCATTTTCATTTTAGGCAGCGTTATTAACGCCTCTGCAGAATAATTTTTACAGGAGGGCTTATGTTAAAAAGCCGAAACCTCAATATCCACGATAAAGACGGGGTAGTTTATATCACTTTTCCAAAGCTCGATAAAACAGAAGGTCAGCTTCACGCTTTTTCTACCCGAATGGGCGGAGTAAGTGTGGGTGACACCGCTTCTATGAATTTCAGTTTTACGCTTGACGAAAACGCCGACGCTGTAAAAGAAAACTTCAGAATTTTTTGTAATGCGGTAGGCTTCGCCCCTGAAAAGCTTGTTTTATCGCAACAAACACATACGCCGAACATCAGAAAGGTTACTGCCGAAGATTTTGGAAAGGGTGTGTGGAAGGAACGCGATTACTCGGATATTGACGGTCTTGTAACCGATGTAAAGGGCGCCGTTCTTGTTACCCAGTATGCCGATTGTACTCCGCTTATTTTCTTTGACCCAGTAAAAAAGGTTGCCGCCACATCACACGCAGGTTGGCGCGGAACAGTCGCAGAAATCGGCAAAAAAACAGTTGAAGTTATGGTTTCCGATTACGGCTCAGACCCTAAAAACATTATCGCCGCCATCGGACCTTGCATTGATAAATGCTGCTACGAGGTTGACGATCCTGTTATAGACGAAATTAAAAAGCTGGCCTATCTTGATTTATCCGCTTGTTATACCGAAAAGAAAAACGGCAGATATATGCTCAGTTTAAAAGAAGTTAACCGCGAGATTCTGATTAATTCGGGAATCCGTCCCGAAAACATCGATGTTGCCGACCTTTGCACCTGTTGTAACGCTGAATTTTTACATTCTCACAGAAAAACACAGGGTAAAAGAGGAACTCTGGCCGCTTTTATCTCAATAATATAAAAAATCTCTTTACAACTTTACCAAATTAAAGTATACTAAAAGGTACAAAATCAATAATACTAATATAAAGGACTTGATTTATATGGCACCTAAAATCAACGAAGATATGCTTCAGGATATGTATGAGCTTTTTGCTTCTATTACCGACCCTGAAGATTTTAAGGTTTTTCTTGATGACCTTTGTACCTATAAGGAAATTGAGCAAATGGCAGGAAGAATTGCCGCCGCAAAGCTTTTTATGGATGGCAAAACCTATATGCAGGTAATTGATGCAACTAATATCAGCTCGGCAACTCTCAGCCGTGTTTCTCGCTGTGTCCGTTACGGCGAAGGTTATAAGAGAGTTCTTGATTCCAAGGAGGAAAAATAATATGAGAATAGAAACAAAGTGTATTCACGAAGGATGGAAGCCGAAGCAGGGCGAACCCCGTCAGCTTCCCGTTTACCAGAGCACAACTTTTAAATACGATACAAGCGACTATATGGGAAAGCTTTTTGACCTTGAGGCAGAGGGCTATTTCTATACTCGTCTTCAGAACCCGACAAACGATGCCGTTGCTGCAAAACTTGCCGCTCTTGAGGGCGGTGTAGCCGCAATGTTAACCTCTTCGGGTCAGGCAGCAAACTTCTACGCAATTTTCAATATCTGCGAAACAGGCGACCACTTCATCGCCTCTTCTTCCATTTACGGCGGAACTTATAACCTTTTCGGCGTTACAATGAAGAAGATGGGAATCGAATGTACCTTCGTTGACCAGACTCTTCCCGAAGAAGAACTTCAGAAATATTTCAAACCCAATACAAAGGCAGTTTTCGGTGAAACAATTACCAACCCGACCTGTACTGTATTTGACTTTGAAAAGTTTGCAAGACTCGCTCACAAGAACGGTGTTCCGCTTATTGTTGACAATACCTTTGCAACTCCCGTTAACTGCAGACCTTTTGAGTGGGGCGCAGATATCGTTACCCATTCCACAACAAAATATCTTGACGGTCAGGGAGTCGGTGTCGGCGGTTGTATCGTTGACAGCGGTAATTTCGATTGGATGGCTCACGCTGAAAAATTCCCCGGACTTACCACACCCGATGAATCCTATCACGGAATTGCTTATGCCGAGCGTTTCGGCAAGGGTGCTTATATTACCAAGGCTACCGCTCAGCTTATGCGCGACCTCGGTTCTATTCAGTCTCCTCAGAACGCATTTTATCTGAATCTCGGTGTTGAAACCCTTCCTGTCAGAATGGAAAGACATTGCGCAAACGCTCTCAAGGTTGCAAAGTTCCTAAAGGCTCAGGATAAGGTTGCCTGGGTTCATTATGCCGACCTTGAAGGCGATGAATACCACGACCTTCAGCAGAAATATATGCCGAATGGTACCTGCGGTGTTCTCGCATTCGCAGTAAAGGGCGGAAGAGAACAGTGCATCAGATTTATGGACGCTCTTAAATTCTGCAATATTGTAACCCATGTTGCAGATGCTAAAACCTGTCTCTTACACCCTGCAAGCCACACACACCGTCAGCTCACCGATGAGCAGTTACTCGAAGCCGGTGTTGCACCTGATCTTATCCGTCTTTCTGTCGGAATCGAAAATGCTGACGATATAATTGAGGATCTTGCAGCCGCTTTAGAACTTATATAAATCCTAACGGGTCGATGTAGATATCGACCCCTACATTTCCAATAAGGAGGGCAAAGTTTTGCCTATTAAAATACCAAACGAATTGCCTGCAACAAAGGTTTTAAATGATGAAAATATATTCGTCATTACGGAAACGAGAGCTTTGACTCAGGATATCCGTCCGCTTCAGCTTCTGATTTTAAACCTTATGCCGACAAAAATCGTTACAGAAACTCAGCTCGCCCGACTTCTCGGAAACACTCCGCTTCAGGTTGAGATGGAGCTTCTCAAAACCTCTACCCACAAGTCAAAAAACACAAGCGAAGAGCATATGATTACCTTTTATAAGACCTTTGATGAGGTTAAACACCGTAATTTTGACGGAATGATAATCACAGGCGCTCCGGTTGAGCATATGGAATTTGAAGAGGTTGAATATTGGGATGAACTTTGTGAAATAATGGAATGGAGCAAGTCTCACGTCACAAGCACCTATCACATCTGTTGGGGCGCTCAGGCAGGACTTTACTATCATTACGGAATACGGAAGCACGACCTCGACAAAAAGCTTTTCGGTGTTTTTGAGCATACGGTAGACCGCAAGAGCTCGATGCTTTTCCGTGGCTTTGACGATTCCTTTATGGTTCCTCATTCCCGCCACACCACCGTTTTGCAAGAAGATATTGAAAAGGTACCCGAACTTAAAATTCTTTCAACCTCAAAGGAAGCGGGGGTTTATGCCGTCGCTACCGACCGAGGAAGACAGATTTTTATAACAGGTCATTCGGAATATGATGCCGATACTCTGGAACGCGAGTATCTTCGCGATAAAAATGCAGGGCTTCCGATTGAAATGCCGGTTAATTATTATCCGAATAACGATGATACAAAACCACCCGTAGTTACCTGGAGAAGCTCGGCTAATCTTCAGTAT
>JAZONJ010000065.1:0-4942 GCA_045654425.1 Acutalibacteraceae bacterium | reverse complement strand
AACAAGGTCGAAATTTGTCTCATTTCGGGAGACCTTTTTGATTCTAATTCCGTTGCCGCCGAGTTTGCGCCCTCTGTTTTTGAATATATTAAAGCAGTACCGCAGATTAAATTTTTCTATGTTGCGGGAAACCACGACCCTCTTGATGCAGCCTCCCCGATGAACTCTAAAATGTTACCGGAAAATCTTCATGTTTTCGGTACCGATTACGAGACCGTAGTTCTCGAAGACCTTAGCGTCCGCATTATCGGACGCTCTTTCGCGCATTCTTCGATGGAACCCCAAGAATACGGCAAAGTTTTAACGGATGATGGACTAATAAACATAATGTTGCTTCATGCCGACATCAGTTCGGATAAAAGCAGTCCGTATAACCCTATCGACAGGGATTTTATTGAAAACTCGGGCGTAGATTACCTTGCGCTCGGACATATTCACAAACGCACATCTCCCGCAAAATTCGGCAAGACTACGTTCGCTTATCCCGGATGTCCCGAAGGTCACGGCTTTGACGAAGACGGTGTTAAGGGCGGTTATCTCGTTAATTTAGATAAAGCTTCTTGCGAGGTTTCTTTCGTAAAACTTTGCAGACGACTTCATAGAGTGGAAAAAATCGATGTGTCCGCTGCCACTTCCTCTATAAATGCCGCTGATATTATTCTTTCTGGACTAAAGGACAACTATGGCAGTGAATTTGGAAACAACCTTTACAAGATCATTCTTACGGGATTTGTTGCTAATGATGTCACATTGAAATCCCCCGAAATTCTCAGTCTTTTAAAGGATTCACTTTACTTTGTAAAGCTCAAAGATGAAACCAAAAAAGCCTATGACCTTGAAAGTCTTAAAAACGAGATATCTCTCAGAGGAATTTTTGTTAAAAAGATGCTCGAAAGAATATCTGCATCGGACGAATCTGAAAAAGAAATTATTGAAGAGGCACTTTACATAGGACTTACAGCATTTGATTCGGAGGTGGCAGTAAATGAAGATTAATTCTTGTTATATTGCCTCATTCGGCAAATTCAAAAACTATAAAATAGATTTTTCCGATGGATTCAACATTATTTATGGTGACAACGAAGCAGGTAAAACCACCGTTATGTCGTTTATAAAAATGATGTTTTACGGCAATGCGGGAAGAGTTTCCGATATTGATAAAAACCTCCGCAAAAAGTATATGCCCTGGGATTCTTCTCTTATGGCAGGAAGCATTGAATTTACTGCAAATGACAAAAAATACCGCTTGGAACGAGAGTTTCGCGGTTCAAACGCCACGGATAAAATTACCCTTACCGATCTTGCTCTCGGTACTGAACTAAAACTTGATTCTAAGGGCGATGTTGGATCTAAAATATTCGGACTAAGTGAGGCTGCATTTGAAAAAACAGTATTTATAGGTTCGCTTGGCGCCCCTGAAAAGAACGCAACCGCCGAGGGCGAGCTAAACGGCAAACTTTCTAATCTTACCTCTACCGGGGACGAGGACATTTCTTTTGAAAAGGTCTCATCACGAATTAAAAAAGCCCGTGAATTTTATAAATCAAAAAGCGGTAGAATCGGCGCTTACGATAAAGCAGTTGCAAATCTTAATACTCTCGAAGATGAGCTTCAAACCGCAAAAGAAATCGAAAAACAGGCCGAATCACTGCTTTTGGAAATCAAGGAAAAAGAAACCGCTGCAGCTGAAAATACAGCTAAGGCTAATCGCTATTTCTCGGTTATGAAAAAGGCTGAGCTTGCCTCCAAGCGTTCAAACCTTATTAAATACATCGAGGCTTCTGAATTCAAGAAGAAAACTCTTTCCTCTCTAACCCTTCCCGATGGCAGTATTGCCGACAAGGCTTATGCCGACCGCATTGACGAAACTAAAAGAAATCTTGACCTGTTAGAAAAGAATCTTTTAGATAAGAACAATGAAACCGAGAGTCTTAGACTTGAAATTGAAGATTTGAGAGCAGATAAAAACGATAGTCTGTCACTGCTCACAGAGCAAAAGACTGCTCTTGCAAAGAAAATTGAATCTCTTGACCTTGAAGCTGAGAAATACCGCAATAATTTATCAGTTTTGCAAGCAGAAGATGCAAAAAAACAGAAAACTAAGCCGAATTTTGCGCTTATTATTGCATCGGTTGTTTCGTTTTTATTAGCTGTTATCTGTTTTTTTGTCATAAATTTGATTCCCGGCGGTATAGCTTTAATAGTGCTAGGTCTTTTAGCGCTTATTTTCGGTCTTTTCCCACCACAGAAAAAGCAATCCGAAAGCATTATAAACGATATTACAAGCAATCAGCATAATCTTAATAACACACTATATGAAATAACCAAGATTCAAAAAGAACTTGAAGATTTAAACCTTTTGATTAACTCAACAATCGCTGAAAGCGGTGGCAAAAAAGCTCTGCTCGAAGCAAAACAAAAAGAGCTTCTGGAAAAGTCAGAAGTTGTTCTCAAAATTAAGTCTGAAATTTTAGACATAAAAGCCAACCTATCCGCACTCTGTAAACCTTTTGGCGACTCAGTAGAGCCCTCTCTGGCTTCGAGTTTTATCGAAAAAGCTCTTCGCGATATTGCTTCGGCTGACGTGATGATAGGAATGGCGGCAGATTCTACCAACTGTCAAAGCTTAGAAGAAGCCGAATCCCGTCTTTTAGCGCTTGATAATGACGAGACTCTTCGTGGTTTAACGCTCGAGGATATAGCTTCTGCAAAGGATGAATACCGCAAACTTGCTGATAACGGTGCTCATCTTCGCGGAGAAATTGCTACGCTAAAAAGCAAACTCAAAAATCTGATTTCTTCAGATAAAACTGTTCCGGTTTTAGAGCTTAAAATCAAATCTCTTAAAGAAACTATCAAGGCTGAGGAGTCTTTTTGTAACGCTACCGATATTGCTCTTGAGGTGCTTGCCGACAGCTTTTCGGCAATGCGTGAAAGCTTTGGCGGAAAGTTAGAGGGAGAAACCTCGGAGATTTTTGCTAAGCTCACAGGCGGAGCCTATTCTTCACTCGATATTTCTAAGGATTTTGAAATCAAAGCAAATAAAGACGGTGTTTTTGGTGCAAAAGAATGGCAGTTCCTCAGCGCAGGCACAGCAGACCAGGCCTACCTTTCACTCAGAATTGCTCTATCAAAGCTTATTGGTGAAGATTCATTGCCTCTTATTATGGATGATTCGCTTGCGCAATATGATGATAATCGCAGTTCTATTGCCTTAAAATTTCTCGCAGATTATGCAAAGGAACATCAACTGTTGCTTTTTACCTGCCATTCTGATATTAAAAATTCTGCCGAAACTCTCGGTGTAAATCTTATAAATATGTAAGGAGAATTATATTATGGTAACTACAAAAGGCTTTGGTATGACAAACAAAGGTGAACAGGTAACTCTGTATACCATTGATAGTGGCAAGGCATCTGCTTCAATTTGTGACTTCGGTGCAACACTCGTTAACTTTTTTGTACCTGACAAAAACGGTGTTATGACCGATATTGTACTCGGTTTTGACGATGCCGCAGGCTATGATAATGACAGAGCAACCTATTTTGGCGCGACTGTCGGACGCTTCGGAAACCGAATTAAAGATGGAAAATTCACATTAAACGGCATTGAATATACCCTGCCGCAGAACAACAACGGAAAGAACTGTCTCCACGGCGGAATTGACGGCTTCTCATTCAGAATGTATGAGACTGAAGTTGGAGACAACTTTGTAGAAATGTCTATTCTTTCAAAGGACGGCGAAGAAGGCTTCCCCGGAAACCTTAACTTCAAGGTAAGATACACCCTTGAAGACGCAGACCTTTCTATTGAATACTTTGCTACTTGCGACGCTGATACTGTTATCGCATTTACAAACCACTCTTATTTCAACCTAAACGGCGGCACAAGCGGCGAATCAATACTTAACCATACATTGATGATTAATGCCGAAGCTTTTGGTGTAGTTGATTCAGACGGACTTTTCACAGGTCTAATCAAACCTGTTGAGGGTACTGTTCACGACTTCAGAAAGCCCGCTTTACTAGGCGACAAGCTTCTCGCAAATGATCCCTCTATAGCTCATACAGGCTATGGTATAGACAACTTCTTCCCGAACAGAAATGAAAGAGACGGTATGTATTTCAACTCTTCGCTTTATGCTGCCGACAACGGCATCAAACTCGACTGCTACACCGACCAAATCGGAGTTCAAGTTTACACATCCGCATTTATTGATGTCTATGGTAAGAAAGGAACAAAGTACGGAAAATATGCCGCAGTCTGCTTAGAGACACAAGGATATCCCGATGCTCCGAACATTCCTTATGTTCCCTCTGCAGTACTTAGAGCAGGAGAAGAATATTACACCAAAACCGTTTACAAAGCAAGCGTTGAATAAACTGAATATATTTTATAGCCAAAAAGCATCCGATTTTCATCGGATGCTTTTGATTTTGTTCTGTGCTAAAATTAGCGCAAATGTAAGAGTTGTCAAATTTGAGTACAGAATACGCATTTCCAATATGAAGATGTATTTCTATACCTCGAACGGTGGAAAAAGGCTTAACAAAAAGGCACCTTGTTTTCACAAGGTGCCTTGGTTTGTGTTATGCGCCAAATTTGGCGTTCGCTTTATTACTTGCCGTAGAGCTCAGCAAGCTTCTCAAGATGCTCTCTCGAAGCCTTTGCGGTAGCTTCAGCCTCTGCGAAGAGTGCTTCAGCACGCTCGGGGAAGGAACGTGTGAGAGAAGCGTAACGAGCCTCTCCTAAGAGGAACTCCTTGTAGTCTGCGGTTGCAGGCTTGCAATCGATAGACATGGGGTTCTTGCCCTCTGCCTTGAGTGCAGGATTGAAGCGGAACATATTCCAGTAGCCGCAATCCACAGCCTTCTTCATCTCGGCCTGAAGTCGGAGGCCAAGCGGTCTTAGGAAGACAACTGTGGTACCCAACTCCTTGGG
>JAZONJ010000064.1:0-11528 GCA_045654425.1 Acutalibacteraceae bacterium | reverse complement strand
TATATTATGATGAGAAAAAGCCACCGAACAAACGGTGGCTTTCTTAAATGTATGATGTAAAATTGAGGCAGAATTAATATCCAACCTTCTCCCAGCACTCGAAGGGTGCAGCAAGCTCCTCGGAAATGTAAACCTGAGTTTTCTTGGTCTGGAGCATTGTGCTCGGGAGATAAGGTGTGATGGGACCGTGTGTGCAAAGACGGCTGGTCATTCTCTGCCATGAAGAGAAGGTTCCGCAGGTTGCAAGTGCATGAACCTCAATTCTTTCCTTAGCTCTCATTACATCGAGAGGTCCGATTGTAGCAGCACAAGGAGGAACGTTTGCAATATCACCTGACTGACCGAAGGTTCCGTTAAGGGAGTTCTGCATAATGGTCATGGGGTGAAGCTTAACGATCTGTGCAGGCTGATTTAACCACTCTTCGATATCTCCGCTTCCGATGAACTCAGGAATCGGGTCAACGAATGCCATGTGGCCTGCCCAACCGGGAGATGTAGAAGCTATATCAGCACCTGTACCCTCGGTAATATCATCAATAATCTTGGAATAATCCTTGATGTTAGCGTTTGTCGGGAAATGAACATTCTCCATAGGCATGCGGAGCTTAGGATCGATCTCGTTGAAGAGATACTTAATCATAGAATGAGCAAAACCAGCCTTGTATGTGATAGGAGCGATGTTGCCATTCTCGTCTGCCCACTCATCCTCTGCAACAAGGTGAACCTTGGAACAGTCAACCTGGAAGTAGTTGATAAGCTGAGCAAGAGGAATATATGTATCAGGCTCGGGATTACCAAGAATCATTGTAAAGCTCTTGCCTGCCTCACTAGCAGCCTTAAGGCGTGTGAAGAGGGTTGAAATGAGAACGGGATGGGGGTTCATCATAACCTTTACTTCAAATTCAGGATGCCACCAGGGCTCTCTCTTCTCGAGATCCTTGCCGCTGAGGTTACGAACATATTCGCAAACTGCCTTGTCCTTAAAGGGAACAAACTCATGGGGCTGGAAATCGAAGCTTGTTGCGGGATCGGTAATGAAACTCATAACTTTAATCTCCTTTTATATGTATTTTATTTTTAATTTTAAACCGACATTCTGTCGGAAATTAACTCTTAAACGGGTTTTCCGTTTTTAAGAACCTTATGAACCTTCATTTTGTAATCAACAAAAACAAGGTCGGCTACCTTTCCTTTTGCTATTTCTCCACGATCTAACATACCGATAGCTCTCGACGGATTGTAAGATGCAAACTTGAAAACATCAACGAGGGATGCTCCGGTATGCTTAATCATATTTCGGCAAGAAATATCAAGCGTCATTTTTGAACCTGCAATTTCGCCCATATGGTCAAAATTGATATCGTCAACACCGTCATAGCCCTCAGGTATTGGACCATCGCAAGCGTATGCGTCAGAAATCAGAATTATTCTGTCATCGCCCTTTATCTTACGATTGAGACGAAGAAGATAAGGGTCAACATGAATTCCAATGCTATCGCATATAAGCTCTGCGTATATATCGCGATTATACTGAACAGTCTCATCGACGCACGGAGTTCTGCATTCAGGATACTTCTGTAAAGTACCGGTAGCGTTAAGGTGATGTGTGCCGATTTTAAGTCCGTAAGGAATTATTGCCTCAATCTGCTCGGGCTCAGCCTCGCTGTGTGCAACAGAAAATACTGCAGCAGGATTTTTAGCTTTAACATCCTTTACAAAATCGAGTATATTCTCGCGCTCAGGCGCCAATGCCCAGACCTTCGCCAAAGTATCCGCCGCATCAATTATCGGCTGGTAGTCCTTTTTATCAACAGGACCCTTCCAAGGATTAGACTCTCTGTCGCATCCAAATTTCGGATTAAGATAAGGTCCTTCCATATAAAATCCAATTATATTTGCGCACTCAGGCTTCTTCATAGCCTCGCGGATGGTAGCGATAGCCTCGAGATATCCTGCTGTATTCATACTATAATAAAGCGCAGGACAAAGAGATGTCGTTCCATGCTTCATGTGATGCATACAAGCACGTTCGGGCTCATCCTGAATGAAAACATATCCGTCAGAATGTGTATGTATATCAACGAATCCCGGTCCGACGTAAAGACCTTCGGCATCAATTATCTCAACGTCACTCGGTATTTCTGTTTTTCTCATTTCGCCGAAAGAGACAATCTTACCGTCATCTATAAATAAAACTGCATCAGGAATAAAATGGTCTCTCATAATGAGGATTGCGTTTATTATCGCTTTCACTTTAAATCTCCTTTAAATTTACTACAAAAACGATGTTTTCGTGTAAATTTTCAAACTTAAAACGAGAATTACTTCACAATTAATTCCATATTTGTATTTTACACCCAATATAGTAATATGTCAATATGTAAAAGGAGATTAAAATATCAAAATTGACTCAAATTAATCTTTATATTTTTGTATAAAATTTCGATAAAAGCTCAAAACCATCATTGTAGCGCAACAATTAATTGCGAAATCGTAAATAATTTGCCAATTATTTTATACAAAATGCGCATTTTCCCGTTTTTGTATTGCAAATAGTGGCGATTTATGGTAAAATCTTATCAACAACATTGAGGAGAGTTGCAAAATGTATCAAGACAGCCATTTTCAAAGAAAAATACTCATTCTTAATATGATAAATCATCTCGGTCCGATAAGCCGTACTGCTCTTATTGAACATACCGCTTACAGACCCGCTACCGTTGGCGCTATCGTTACCGAACTTCTTGACCAGAACTTGGTTATCGAAACAGGATTTCATTCAAACGGCCAAGGAAGAAAACGAGCTCTTCTGGAGATTAATAAGGAACATATCTGCGCTATTGGAATTCACTTTTCTTCAAAGCACATAACCTATGTTATGTCACAGTTTGACGGCGGCGTTATCGAACAAAACAGAACTCGATATACAGAAGAAAAAAGCAAGCAAGATATCATTTCAGAAGTTTCCGAGAATGTCCGAAAAATGCTTTCATCATATTCAGATAAAAAAGTTGTCGGAATCGGTATCTGCACACCTCTTATCGACCCGATGAGTTATAAAAACTCTAGAAATCATAACGCCAACGGCGAAATCTTCTCTCGTTGGATACACGATGACCTTGCTCCGACACTCGAAAAACTTTCTTCTCTTCCTGTACAGGTATTCAGTGGTGTTACCCTACCCGCTCAGGCTGAATATACTTTCGGTGTTGCTAAAGGTGTAGACAACTTTATCTGGGTTGAACTTTCAAACGGTATCGGTACCTCAATTTTCTGCAACGGAGATGCTATCAGAGGCGCAAACGGTATCGCAGGAGAACTCGGACACACAAGCATTGGAAAAGATATGGGTCACAAACTCTGCTACTGCGGAAAGCCCGACTGTGTTGAGGCTATCGCCGGTTGGCCTGCTATAAAAGAAAATATACAAAACGATCTTCGCAGAGGTGTTATTTCCACCCTTAACGAAAGTCTTGATAACATTGACGAGCTTACTGTTGAAGATGTCTCTAAAGCTATAATTGCAGGCGACAGAATCTGCCGTTACCATGTCAAAAAAGCCGCCGAGCACATTGGTTTCGCTATGGCAAACGCCGTTACTCTTCTCAATCCGAGAATGATTGTTCTTTACGGATTTATGCTCGAGTTGGGTGACTTCTTCCTGGAAAATCTTGAAAGAACGATCAGAGAGAACACCGTTTTCCTCGCAAGCAACTTCGAAATCCGCATTTCTACCGTATCGGAAAGTATTCTTCCGCTCGGAGCCGCCGCAAATATATTTTACGCATATCTTCGCTGCGATGATTACAAATGGGTTTACAGAATGTCTCCCAAAAACGCTGCATTTATTAACGAAGCTCCATATATGTACTAAAAAATGCCTTGCAGGAAATTTTCTGCAGGGCATTTTAATAACCAACATATTTATTTGTAAATATGATAAAAACTTAACAATAAATTGTCATATATTTCCTTGTTCCAACAAAAATAATATGGTATACTAAAATAAAATTATTTTATAAAGGTATCGTTATGAAGAGAATAGATTCTACCGTTTTAAAAGAAACTAAATATATCGGATTATTCACTTTTATACTGAGTGTTCTTTTGCAATCGGTCTTTCTTATTATCGGAAAATGGGATTATACCGTTTTACTTGGAAATTTACTTGGCGGCTCTGCTGCAACGCTAAACTTCTTCTTAATGGGACTAACCGTTCAAGAGTCACTAATTAAAGAAGAAAAGGAAGCTAAAAATCTCATAAAGCTTTCCCAATCGGGCAGATTATTCATGCTTTTTATATTCGCACTCATCGGATATCTTCTGAGCATTTTCAACACAATCGCAGTTATAATTCCTTATCTCTTCCCGAGAATAGCTATTATGTTGCGTCACTTTGTAATTAAAGATTAATAAGGAGTGAAAAAAATTGGAGAAAACGAATCTACGTTTTAAAATCGTAGATGCTATATATATTTCGTTAATGACGATTCCTATAATAGCCGGTATCGTCATTCAGTTGCTAACGAAACCCGCGTCTGAGGGAATTTCAATAAGCGGTGCACGTATTTTCTTTGAAATACCGATGCCGATTCAAAATTTCCTGATAACAGAATCTCAGGTCAATTCAGCACTTGTACTTGTCGTCATATTTGCTTTTTGTCTTTATATGACACACGGCATCAGTGAGCATATTAAACTCCGCAGACAACATTTTGCCGAGCTTATGGTCGAAAAGGTTGACGGACTTGTTAAAGAAAATATGGGCGAATATTTTATGGGCTTCGCTCCTTTCATTATCGCCATTATGGCTCTATCGGCTTGTTCAAGTCTCCTTTCTCTTTTCGGGCTCTATCCCCCGACATCAGACATAAACATTGTCGGCGGTTGGGCAATTCTGGTATTTTTCCTTATAACCTATTATAAAATGAAATGCGGACCTTTAAACTATCTGAAAAGTCTCGCCGAGCCGGTTGCTCTTCTTGCTCCGATAAACTTTATCAGCGAGTTTGCAACACCTGTTTCAATGGCTTTCCGTCATTACGGAAATGTTCTTTCCGGCTCGGTTATATCCGTTCTTCTCGGCACAGCTCTCGGGGGACTCTCTTCTATGGTTCTCGGTTGGCTTCCCGGTTTTCTTGCCGATATACCGTTACTGAGGGTCGGTATACCCGCTGTACTTTCAATTTACTTTGATGTATTCAGCGGACTTTTACAAGCATTCATTTTTGCAATGCTTACTATGATGTACGTTTCGGGTGGATTTAATCTCGAGCTTTACGAGAAAATTAAAGCCCGTAAAAATAATAAAAAACAATCCAAAATATAATAACGGAGGAAATCAAAATGGAAATTGCAATTGGTATTATTTTAGGAGCATGTGCTCTCGGAGCAGGTATGGCGATGATCGCAGGTATCGGACCCGGAATCGGTGAAGGTAACGCTGTTGCTAAGGCATGTGAAGCAATAGGCCGTCAGCCCGAGTGCAAAGGCGATGTAACTACCACAATGCTTATGGGTTGTGCTATCGCAGAAACCACAGGTCTTTACGCTCTCGTTATCGCTATCCTTCTCATCTTCGTTGCTCCGAATCTCCTTGTTGACATTCTTGTAACAACAATGAATTCTCTTTAATATTTAATTTTGGAGCGAAAAAATGCAAACGTTAGACGTTATATCGATCAATTTATGGGACATTCTCGTTTCTCTTCTTAATCTTGTCCTGCTTTTCCTGATCGTTAAAAAATTTCTGTATAAGCCTGTAAAAAATATGCTTGAAACCCGTCAGAATACAATTGACGACAAGTATAAAGAGGCAGAGCTTGCAAAAGAAGCAGCTCTCTCAGACAAGGCGGCTTACGAAGAAAAACTCAAAACTGCAAAGGGCGAAGCCGACCGCGTTATCAAATCTGCTGTCGACATCGCTTCACAACGCGAAAGCGAAATTCTTGAAGACGCAAAACAAAAAGCCGATGTTATTATACGTCAGGCTGAGATTGATGCTGCTCTTGAAAAGAAGAAGGCAGAAGAGTCTATCCGACGCGAAATCGTTGAGGTATCCTCTGCACTTACAGAGAAAATGCTCGGTCGCGAGGTCAACATGGATGACCACAAGCAGTTTATAGATTCATTCATCGAAAGCTTAGGTGAAGAAAATGAGGCAAACTGATAAAGAATATGCCGAAGCTCTATTTATGCTGGCGGAAGAGGAAGGTCAAACCAAAGAATACGTAGAAGCCCTTTTAACCGTAAAAGAAGCTATAGAGGAAAATCCCGAATATATAGATTTTCTGCGCTCCCCTGCTATTTCTCTCGGTGAGAGACTTTCGGCAATTGATGAGGCTTTCGGTGATTTTCTCCCCGAAAATGTTCTTTCTTTTATTAAGCTTCTTTGTGAAAACGGGCATATACAAGAACTGCTCAGTTCTATAAACGAATTCAATAAGCTCGTTGACGCCCTACTCGGTAAAGCTTTGCTTAATGTATATTCCGCAGTTGAGCTCACAGAAGAACAAAAGCTTGCTCTTTGCCAAAAGCTTAATAAGGTTACAGGGAAAACAGTCGAGCCTATTTTTACTGTCGACCCGTCTATAATTGGTGGAATTAAAATTGAACTTGATGGAAAAACCTACGACGGAAGCGTCAAAACCCGACTCCGTGATATAAAGGATGTGATACTCTGATGAACAGACCTGAAGAAATAAGCAATATTATTAAAACCCAAATTAAGAATTATAAATCTAAAATAGAAATGACTGAAACAGGAAAGGTTATCCTTGTCGGCGACGGAATTGCGCGAGTTTTCGGACTTCGCAGTTGTATGTCAAACGAGCTTCTTGAGTTTGAAGGCGGCAGCTTCGGTGTTGCGCAGAACCTTGAAGATGAAACCGTTTCGGTAGCTATTTTGTCTGATAAAAACGATATACGCGAAGGCACCACAGTAACGAGAACCGGTAAAGTTGTATCTGTTCCGGTTGGCGAAAAGCTTCTCGGAAGAGTTGTTAACGCGCTCGGAGAAGCAATTGACGGTAAAGGTCCTATCGAATATAACGGAACCCGTCCTATAGAGTCTGAAGCACCCGGAATTATTGAACGCGAAAGCGTTAATGTTCCCCTTCAGACAGGTATTAAGGCTATCGACAGTATGATACCTATCGGTCGTGGTCAGCGTGAGCTTATCATCGGAGACCGTCAGACAGGTAAGACTGAAATTGCGATTGATACTATTATAAATCAGAAAAACACCGGTGTTATCTGTATCTATGTTGCTATTGGTCAGAAAAGCACTTCTGTAGCTCAGCTTGCAAACGAACTTTCCAAAAATGGAGCTATGGAATATACAATAATCGTTTCGGCTTCTGCTTCCGAAAGCGCTCCGCTTCAGTATATCGCACCTTACAGCGGCTGTGCTATGGCAGAATATTTCAGAGAGCAGGGTCGCGATGTTCTTATCATCTATGACGACCTCAGTAAGCATGCGGTTGCATACCGTGCACTCTCTCTTCTCATTCGCCGCCCTCCCGGACGTGAAGCTTATCCCGGAGATGTATTCTATCTCCACTCTCGTCTTTTAGAGCGTGCGGCTTGTGTTGCTAAAGAATATGGTGGTGGTTCAATTACTGCTCTGCCGATAATCGAGACTCAGGCTGGCGATGTTTCGGCATATATCCCGACAAACGTAATTTCTATTACTGACGGACAGATATTCCTCGAAACCGAACTTTTCCATTCAGGAATTATGCCTGCAATCAACCCCGGTATCTCGGTAAGCCGTGTCGGTGGTTCGGCTCAGCTTAAAGCGATGAAAAAAGTTTCGGGAGAACTTAAACTTCTTTATTCTCAGTACCGTGAGCTTCAGTCTTTTGCTCAGTTCGGAAGCGACCTTGATGCAGATACCAAGGCTCGTCTTGCTCTTGGTGAAAGAATTGTTGAGGTTTTAAAACAGAACCGCAATACTCCTATCCGAGTCGGATGTCAGGTTGCTATCGTTTACGCAGTTATCAAAGGGCATCTCGATTCTGTTCAGGTAAAAGAAGTAAAGGAATACGAAAAGCGCCTTTTTGCTCTTCTCGAAAACAAATATCAGTCCTGGCTTTCCAGAGTTGAATCAGGCTCTTGGGATGACGCCGACGAAGCTGAACTTAAATCGGCTCTCTCTGAAATGCAGGTGTAACCTATGGCAGAAAATACTAAAGCTCTGCGCCTACGTATTAAAAGCGTCTCCTCTACCCTACAGCTCACAAAAGCGATGGGGCTTGTCGCTTCTTCAAAAATACGCCGCGCTAATGATGCTATGATAAAGGGTAGAGCTTATTCGGAGTCGCTGAAAAAAACTATCAATCTTTTAACTTCCGACCGTGAATGTCTAAAAAGTCCTTTCATGCAGGTGCGAGAAGAAAATCGCACAAGAATAGTAATTATTGCAGGCGATCGCGGTCTTGCGGGCGGCTATAATGCAAATGTCTTCCGTCTTGCCGCTGAGTTTTCAGATGCTGAGTTTTTACCTATCGGTAAGCGTGCTTGCGAAAGATTCTCCCGTCCTATAAATTCTTCCGAAAAGTTCTCTTTTGATGACGCCTATGCTCTGGCAAAAGACCTTTGCGAAGATTTTAAAGATGGCAAATTTGACCGTCTCGGAATCATTTCTACCAAATATATCTCGGTTATGTCTCAGGAAGCCGTTATCAACTGGGTGCTTCCTTTCCAAAAGAGTGAAGCCGAAAACACAAGTATTGTTTTCGAGCCCGATCATCTTACAGTTCTTAATAATGTTGCCGTAGAATATGTCGCAGGAATGATAACCGTAGCTGTTCGCGAAAGTTTCGCAAGTGAGGTTGCGGCAAGAAGAATGGCAATGGATTCGGCAGGAAAGAATGCAAAGGAAATGATAAATGACCTGTCACTTAAGTACAACCGCGCAAGACAGGGCGCAATTACTCAAGAAATTACAGAAATCGTTGCCGGAAGCGGTAACTAAAGAGGTGTAACAGTTGGAAAAATTGCACATAGGAAAAGTTTCTCAGGTCATGGGACCTGTTGTTGACGTTGTCTTTAACGAAGGCGAACTGCCTGCAATATATAATGCTCTTACAATTCCTATCGGTGAAAAAATTCTCACCGTTGAGGTTGCTCAGCATATAGGCGACAATACGGCGCGCTGTATCGCAATGTCCTCGACCGACGGCCTGCAGAGAGGCACTGATGTTACCGATACGGCTGCTCCTATAAGCGTTCCGGTCGGAAAAGAAACACTCGGCAGAATATTTAATGTTCTCGGTGAAGCCGTGGATAATATTCCCACACCTGAAACCGAAGAAAAATGGAATATTCATAGACCTGCCCCTGATTATGACGAGCTTGCTACAAGTGCCGAAATATTCGAAACAGGCATTAAGGTAATCGACCTTATCTGTCCTTATTCCAAGGGTGGTAAGATTGGTCTTTTCGGTGGTGCAGGCGTTGGCAAAACAGTTCTTATTATGGAGCTTATCAACAATATTGCGAAACAGCATGGCGGTATTTCGGTATTTACCGGTGTTGGAGAGCGTACTCGTGAGGGTAACGACCTTTATAACGAAATGAAACAGTCGGGCGTTCTTTCAAACACCGCACTTGTTTACGGACAGATGAACGAACCGCCCGGAGCCAGAATGAGAGTTGGTCTTTCAGGTCTTACTATGGCGGAGTATTTCCGTGACAGTCTCGGTCAGGACGTTCTTCTCTTTATTGATAATATCTTTCGTTTCACTCAGGCAGGAAGCGAGGTTTCGGCGCTGCTCGGACGTATGCCGTCCGCCGTTGGCTATCAACCGACACTTGCTACCGAAATGGGCGCTCTTCAGGAGCGTATTACTTCTACCAAAAAGGGTTCTATCACATCCATTCAGGCAGTTTATGTTCCTGCGGATGACCTTACCGACCCTGCTCCTGCAACAACATTCGCCCACCTTGACGCTACTACCGTTTTAGCACGTAGTATTGCCTCTCAGGGTATTTATCCCGCTGTTGACCCGCTAGAATCCACAAGCCGAATTCTTTCTCCCGACATTGTCGGAAAAGAGCATTACGAGGTTGCCAAAGAGGTTCAGCGTATACTTCAGCGTTATAACGAACTTATGGATATCATTGCAATTATGGGTATGGACGAACTGTCGGATGAAGATAAGCTTCTCGTTCAGAGAGCGCGTAAAATTCAGCGTTTCCTCTCTCAGCCGTTTGATGTATCTGAAAAGTTCACAGGCTTCGCAGGAAAATACGTTCCTATTTCTGAAACAATCAGAGGATTTAAGGAAATCATAGAAGGCAAGCACGACGACCTTCCCGAATCTGCATTCCTCTTTGTAGGAACGATTGACGAAGCGGTAGAAAAAGCAAGGAAGGCGTAATTATGAGCACCTTTAAATTGATTGTCTCTTCTCCCGACGGACATATCTTCAGCGGAGAGTGCGAAAAATTCGACGTCAGAGGCACCGAAGGTGAACTTGCTATAATGGCAGGACATATCCCCTTTGTAACCTCTGTGGTAAAAGGCGCTTGTATTGTGTGGCTTCCTGACGGCGTAAAGAAAACCGCCACAACCGAAGGCGGACTCCTCACCGTCGCAAACGACAGCGTTACCTTTATTTCAGGTTCATTTAAATTTGATGAATAAACACCAAAGCACCTCATATTTTATGAGGTGCTTTTAATAATATACAAGCTCAAACTCAGATCCTCTCGGGTTCGACTCTGTACTATAAAAAAACAAAACACCCCATCCTTGCGGATGAAGTGTTTTATTTTGGCAGGGGCGGAAGGAGTCGAACCCTCTTTGACGGTTTTGGAGACCGCTGTTAAACCGTTTAACTACGCCCCTATTTACTGTTTGGAAATGGTGGGCCAACAGGGACTCGAACCCCGGACCGACCGGTTATGAGCCGGTTGCTCTAACCAACTGAGCTATTGGACCAAACAGAAAATCACAGCACATGTTATTATATCATATTTTAACTTATTGTCAATATCTTTTTTAATATTTTGAATAAAATTCTTGACAATAGACTTTTATAACAATATAATATATTAGCAACATTTAATATTCGGAGACGTATCGAAGTGGTCATAACGGGGCTGACTCGAAACATAGTCGGGTCTGTCACACACCTATCTTTGAAACTCCGATGTTTATCGGCGTTTACGCCACGTGCTTATGCACTTTTGAAAACTTGCATCTCGCAGTTTTCTCGCAATTTGGTATCAAGGCTTTGCCTTTACAATTTTATATGGAGACGTATCGAAGTGGTCATAACGGGGCTGACTCGAAATCAGTTAGGGAGCAATCCCCCGCGAGTTCGAATCTCGCCGTCTCCGCCAAAAATAATGAATCATACCTTTGGTGTGGTTCATTATTTTTTTGTGGTGGTGTGAGATCGAACGTAGTTCGTCGAAGCAGTTCAAAATGCGCGATAGCATTTTGAAACTGTGAAGTCTCGAGCAACGCAGATTTTCCGCAACCGTTCGGAACGGTCGGAAAATCAAGGGGCGCAGAG
>JAZONJ010000063.1:0-15771 GCA_045654425.1 Acutalibacteraceae bacterium | reverse complement strand
ATAACTCCGTTAATCCCCGAAAGAGAATCTTTGCAGTGAGCGAGCAATGCGTTTACCAAGGTTCCGTCATAGTTCCCTGCAGCAGGATGTACAACCATTCCCTTCGGCTTGTTAACGACAAGCAGATCATCATCCTCGTAAACGATATCAAGCGGTATATCCTCAGCTTTAACCTCAAGCGGTACTGCTTCGGGTATACTAATGCTTATTTCATCTCCGAGCTTTAACTTATCTTTTTTTGAAACCGGTTTTCCGTTTAGAAGAATTGCTCCTTCTTCTATTAAAGAAACGACGCGACTGCGTGACAGCTCGGTGTTTTTAGCGACAAAGCTGTCTATTCTGTCTGATGCAACATCCGAAATAAGAATTATCTCATTCATCTGTCGGCTCATCCTTTATTCTAAGCTTTTTCTCTTTTTCCTCTTTAATTATATCAAGAACAAAGTAGAGAATAAGCAGCCCTGCGCCTATAACAACGGCACAATCGGCAACATTAAATATCGGGAAATCGATAAATAAGGTTCTGAGAAAATCGATAACTCTTCCCTCGTTGAAAATGCGATCAATCATATTACCGACACCGCCCGAAACAACAAGGCAAACCGACCAGAAAAGAAGCGGGTTTTTAAAACCGTTGCGGATTAAAAAAACTACACAAAAAACCATAACCGCCGCCGTAAAAACGACAAGCAGCCAGGTTTTGCCCGAAAGGATTCCCCATGCACCGCCGGTATTATGGATATATGTAAAATCCATAAACTTCGGGATAAACGGAACCGACTCTCCGAGCTCCATATTAGTGTCTACAATATATTTTGTAAAACGGTCTGCAAGAAGAAACAGCACCGAAGATATTATTGCTAAAATATAAGTCAATGCTGTCCCTCCTCGACTCAAAAATCAAAATTAATCAGCGAAATCGATTGTCTTAACTACTGCTGCACAGCGAGCGCAGATTGTCGGATGCTCACTGTCGGCGCCAACCTTACCGAAGGACCAGCAACGCGCACACTTTTCTCCGCCTGCATGCTCTGCAGTAACACTCATACCCTCGACATCACCTGTAAATGTTCCGCCTGTTCCCTTTACGAGTTCAAAATCAGAAACCATAAATACGGTCTTTAGCATATCTAGGGCAGACTGTGCAAAATCATAAAGCTCGCCGTCAGCGTAAAGGGTTACCTTTGCATCAAGAGAAGCACCGATAACCTTTTCTGCGCGTGCGATTTCAAGAGCCTTCTTGACATCCTCACGCATTTCGTGAATTCTGTCCCAACGAGACATAAAGTCCATATCATACTCGCCCTGAGCTTCAGGAATCTCGTTATATACGACATGTCTTGCATCACAGTCTGCGGTATGAGGCATAAACTGCCAGATTTCATCTGCTGTAAACGCAAGTATGGGAGATACAAGACGGCAGAGTGTATCAAGAATCTTGTAGATAACCGTCTGAGCGGCTCTTCTTGTTTCGCTGTCCTTTGCCTCAACATAAAGTCTGTCTTTAAGAACATCAAGATAGAAGTTAGACATATCGATTACGCAGAAGTTATGGATTGCATGGAAAATAATATGATATTCGAAGTTATCATAAGCCTCTCGGCAGATCTTAACAACCTCGTCAAGACGCATTAATGCCCAGTGGTCGATTTCTTCAAGAGCGGTATTTGCAACCATATCGGTATTGGGATTAAAGTCGTTGATATTACCGAGGATAAATCTTGCAGTATTACGAATCTTTCTGTAAATTTCAGAAAGCTGCTTTAAGATATCCTGAGAAACGCGGATGTCTGCATGATAGTCGCTTGACGCAACCCAAAGACGAAGAATATCTGCGCCGTACTGCTTTACAACATCATCGGGAATGATAACATTTCCGATAGACTTCGACATCTTCTTTCCTTCTCCGTCAACAACCCAACCATGAGTAACAACTGTCTTATAAGGAGCAACACCGGTAGTAGCAACAGATGTAAGGAGTGACGACTGGAACCAACCTCTGTACTGGTCAGCGCCCTCGAGATAAAGGTCAGCAGGTGTACCAAGATAATCTCTGTTTCCGCATACTGCAGCATGAGAAACACCCGAGTCGAACCAAACGTCCATGATATCGGTTTCTTTCTTAAAGGAAGCACAACCACACTCGCACTTTGCTCCTTCAGGCATAAGTTCTAAAGCAGTAAGTTCGTGCCAAGCATCTGCTCCCTTTGCTCTGAATATATCTGCAACCTTCTTTATAGATTCGGGAGTGATATACTCCTTACCGCAATCGGTACAGTAGAACATCGGAATCGGAACACCCCAGGTACGCTGACGTGAAATACACCAGTCGGAACGGTCTCTTACCATTCCTGTAATTCTTCCCTCGCCCCACTCAGGAACCCATCTTACCTTTGAAATCTCTTCGCAAGCCTTATCAGCAAAAGCAGAGATAGAGCAGAACCACTGCTCGGTAGCACGGAAGAGAATCGGGTTCTTACATCTCCAACAGTGAGGATACTGGTGGATAATCTTCTTAAGTGCGAAAAGATATTTATTCTCATCAAGCCAAACAGCTATCTTCTTATTAGCTTCTTCGGTCGAAAGCCCTGCGAACATTCCGGCTTCAGCGGTCAGAACGCCCTTTGAGTCAACCGGAACAACCATTCCGATTTCTGGGTAACGACGGCAAACCTCAAAGTCGTCAACACCGTGACCGGGAGCAGTATGAACGCAACCTGTACCACTCTCTAATGTTACGTGGTCGCCGACAATGATAAGAGAATCGCGGTCAATGAAAGGATGACGAGCAACCATATATTCAAGCTCAGCGCCCTTGAACTTAGCAACAGTTTCATAATCGGTAAGCTCTGCGGCAGCCATAGCGCCGTCGGCAAGCTCAGTTGCCATAATATAGCACTCATCGCCCGACTTGATTACAGAATATTCATAATCAGGTCCGAGACAGATTGCAAGGTTTGCAGGGAGTGTCCATGTAGTTGTTGTCCAAATTACGAAATATGTCTTTTCAGGATTAACGCCTGCAGCTGAAAGAATTCCCTTATCGTCTTTAACGGGGAATTTAACATAGATAGAATAGCAAGGATCCTCCGCATACTCAATTTCAGCCTCTGCAAGAGCGGTCTGACAGTCGGAGCACCAATATACAGGCTTAAGGCCCTTGTAGATGTAGCCCTTATTTGCCATTTCACCGAATACCTCGACCTGCTTTGCAACATATTCGGGCTTTAAGGTAAGATAAGGATTATCCCATTCACCGAGAACACCAAGACGTTCAAACTGACGTCTCTGCTCCTCAGCAAAGTTTACAGCAAAATCTTTACACATACGGCGAAGCTCGAGTGCCGAAATCATTTCGCCCGACTTCATACCTGCAGCCTTTCTGGCTTTAAGCTCGGTAGGAAGACCGTGAGTATCGTAACCCGGTACAAACGGAGCCTTGTATCCGGTCATATTCTTATATCTTACAACAAAGTCTTTAAGAGACTTATTAAGAGCGGTACCAAGATGAATGATTCCGTTTGCATAGGGAGGGCCATCGTGAAGAATATAAGAAGGCTTGCCCTCGTTTTTCTTCATAAGTTCTCCGTAAACATCCTCTTCCTGCCATTTTGCCAGAGCCTCGGGCTCACGGGTAGGAAGTCCGGCTCTCATCGGAAATTCAGTAACCGGTAAATTAAGTGTCTTATTATAATCGCGTTCCATTTGATTTTTCTCCTAAGTAATTATCTTTTATTCATCATCACCGATAGGTGTAACAATAAAGCCTGCCGACATATCGCTCATAACCTCTTTAAGCGGCTCGGAAATGGGTGTTTCGGGAGCAATTTTCATATCGTCATCGCCGTCTTCAACTGTGAGGTCGACTTCAATTACATCTTCCACAAGAGGCTCAACCACAAGTGGGGACTCCTGTTTCTCAATAAACTGACGAAGGTCGGGCTCGTTATTAATTATTTCTTCAATCTTAATTGAAGCCTGCTCAGGATTTACGGGAACCTCTTCAGGAAGAGCAGAAAGAGATTCAAGATGAGCCTTATAAGCATTCTTGATTTCCTTTTTGAATGCGGCAACCTCGCTTCTCAGCTTATCAAATAAAAGCTGTTCGCGGGCAACCGAATCTTTTGCAGCAAGAATCATACCCTCGCTTTTACGGGCGGCTTCTTTGAGTATATCTTCAGCTTCCTTTTCCGCCTGTTTTTTCTGTTCGGTAATTACGGCATCAATTTCTTCAAGTGCCTTCTTTGTGCGAAGTTTAATATTTTCAGCTTCGTTATTTGCATTTTCAACAGTCTCTAAAGCCTTTTCTTTTGCCTCTGCAACGATTGAATCTGCAAGCTTCTGCGCACTGATAAGTACTGTGTTAATGCTCTCAGCCGAGGTCTCGGTATCGCGCATTTTCTCCTCAAGTTTTGCTATTGTCTCCTGCTGAGATTTAACAAGTTCTGCAAATTTTACATAATCAGCAAAAACCTTATCGCAAAAATCATCAACCTCATCAGTCTTATAACCACTCATAGACTTAGAAAATCTGATATCCTGAATTTCCTTAGCATTCATTTTTGATGCCCCCTGTTTTTATTTATATATATTTTTTTGCTTTAAGTACAATTCTATCCTTCTTTGTGCGTCCGTCAGCCGAGTCTATAATAAACTTTCCGTACCCTCTTACGGTTATTTTGTCACCGACCGAGACGGTTTTTACAGTTTTCTCCACACAAAGAGAATTCACCGCGACAAGTCCCTCTTCAATGAGAGCCGCCGCTTTTGTTCTCGATGATTTTATAAGCGTTGCTACAACAGAATCAAGTCTGAGAGAAGCGACAGTATCGGTTATCTCGACCATAGCCGACGCCTCAGGTAACGGATTGCTACAGCCTTCCGATACCGTTACTCCGACTCTTCCTATTTTATCAATTCCGCTCTGAACGGCTGACAGTATATCGCGGGTTATAAAGGCCACGGTTCTTCCTTCCTCAACGAGTATATCACCGACTGTTTCTCTCGTAATTCCGAGAGACATAAGAGCGCCGAGAAAGTCTCTGTGCGAAAGTTTATCCTGAGTCCGATAACTAAAGGTTACCGCCTCAATGGGCCAAAAAGAACTTCTATCCTCGCACCAATCGGGAAATACTCCGAAAAAGACCCTTTCGGAATTTTCATACCCACCAAATATTTCAAATCTACAACCAAGAGCTTTTGCGACGGATACAGCATCAGCTGCTTCTGTTGCAGTTAAAAAGCCGATAAACCTCGGCATAGACGAGGTTTCAGAAAGCCTTATTAAATCTTTAATTCTCGGAACGAGAAGTTCACCTTTCATTTAGATAAAATAATTCTCGCTTCCGTAATCGTCAAGAAGAAGGTCACCCGAAAAATCGGTGTTGTCGGGTATTATAACAAACGTGCTGTTTGATACAGGCTTAAACTTGAAGGAGATTGCATAAGCCGCACCGCTTAAAAAGTCTACTATACGGCGAGCCTGTGTCGATTCAGCATTTTCAAGATTTAAAACTACAGTTTTTCCCTGTTTTAAATGGTCAGCAATGGGTGCAACATCGGTAAAAATTTCGGGACGCACGAGCACCATTCTCATTGCAGAAGGACCTTCTGCCGACTGTCCTCTTCTCTGACCGTAAATCTTTCTGATAGCAGGCTTTGCCGCTCTTTCTTCCTCTGCTTCTTCCTGCTCCGAGGTTTCCTCAAAGGTTTCGGTTTCGAATTCTTCTTCCTCGCCGACATTAAAAATTCCGCTGAAGTAATCCTTGATTCCCATTTTAGTTCTCCTTATACAGTTATATGTTATAGTTTCTCTGCCCAAAAAGAGCAGTGCCGAGTCTTATAATATTACTGCCCGAAAGTATTGCCTCAAAGTAATCGCCTGACATACCCATGGACAGATATTCCATACTAACATTATCCATTTTTTTATTACTAATGTCAATAAACAGTTTGTTCATTCGGGCAAAAAACTCCATTATCTCGCTCTTTTTTTCGCAAATAGGCGGTATTGCCATCAGTCCACGCACTCTGACGCCCGAAATTTTTGAAATTCTTTCAACCGCGTCATAAAGTTCTTCGGGTAAAAATCCCGACTTGCTTTCTTCGTTACCAATATTAACTTCAAGCAAAATATCAGTCACTATTCCTCTCTCAACAGAAAGTTTTCCGATAACGCTCGCAAGTTTTTCGGAATGAACCGACTCTATCATCTCGACCCTTCCGACTATATCCTTTGCCTTATTTGTCTGAAGATGTCCGATAAAATGACGGTGTGCGTCACATGACAGTTCGTTTTCTTTCGATAAAAACTCCTGAACTCTGTTTTCACCAATATAGTTAATACCCTTGGAAATTGCATAGTTTATTACATCGACCGAAACGGTTTTTGTCGCGGCAAGAAGAATAATATCCTCTCTTTTTTTGCCAACCGCTTCACAAGCCTCTTTAATCCTGTTTTCAATTATATCGTAATTTTCATCAAAAATTTTAGTAGATGATTTTTCCGTCATATAAACCTCTTCCTTTGACTACAACCTCATCATAAAGGCGGAGTTTTTCCTCATCGGCGGTGTTGAGAGCGCAAATTGCATATTCATCATTTGAATAAAGTATATCTGCAGCAACGAATTTTATTTCAAGTCCCGATACAACATAAACACCTGTCACACCGTCAACAATTCTAAGAGCCTTCTGCGAAACTCTGAGACCCTTATATTCCTTTTTAACTACGGTTATTTTTCCCGTACGCATTGCGGCCAGCTCTCTTGACATTTCGTTGCAAGAGAAAACGACTGTCGCAGTATCCTTATCCTTAGAAAAATTTACCCTTTCAATCTTAGCGGTTATTGTCTGGTCTGCCGCAGGAATCTTAATCTTAACAGACTCTCCGTTTTTATAAAACATAGAATCATTAAGTGATACGGTCGCGGCAATATACCAATCGTAATCGCTTACAATTTTTCCTATAACTCCCGAGTTTTCAGATGCTTCGGGCTTTAAGCTTTCAAGATATTCCGGTGTAAACACCGAAAGGTCCCCATCCGAAAACAAATTTTCAAACCCATCTGTTCCTGAAACAAAGTAGCCTGACTTCTGTGCAGTACATTTTGATTTAGCAGTTCCCATAACCGCAAGAAGACCTGTTTTTTCGTTGTTTAGTTTTTCTTTAGTTGCCGAAAAATCCATATTCTGACCTATAGCAACCTGTTTTCTTGTAAGAGAATTCAAAAGCTCTGTTTTAAGGCTCTCTGCGCCCTCAAAATTTCGGTTTGATACACAGTAAAGAAAATTCTCAATACTGTCTTCTATCTTTGTATTTACTGTATTTATATCTACAGCGGCAACATTGTTATAGCCTTCAATCTCTTCTATCGTGCGAAGCTGCTCTTCTATTTCGGCAACCCTAGTCGCCGCAGCAGAGGCTTTATCGTCCGAATAAAGCTCAGCTATTGTTCCGCCTTTTGAAACCCTTTCGCCATCCGAAACCAAAAAATGAAGTGTTCCTTCTTCGTTGATAGAAACCTGATGCTCATTACGAATTATTATACCGTTCAGGTCTACACCCTCTGAATATTCAAAATATGTCGCAGATTCTGTTGTCATAGACGAGAAATATGAGGCAAAAAACTGGTAAGACAGAAAACCGACTACAAGCGCTATTGCCACTATTTCAAGAATTTTTCGACCTTTATTCAAAGTAGCCATTCCTTTCAAGTATTTTTATAGCATCCGACAAAATATCATCGGTCTTATCAATATCAATCCAATTTGTACGTTCATCACGCGAGAACCATGTAAGCTGACGCTTTGCGTATCTTCGGGTTTCTCTTTTAAGAGTCTCCACTGCATCATCCAAAGAAGTTTTTCCTTCAAAATACGGAAAAAACTCTTTATGTCCTATCGCCTGAACCGAGGTCGCTGAGCCCGCGTTTTCAAACGCCGTCTTTGCTTCCTCTAAAATACCATTTTTGAGCATTATATCAACCCTTCGGTTGATTCTGTCGTAAAGGTATTCTCTGTCCTCTGCTTTCAGCCCTATTATATAAGGTATATATGGCGAAGGCTCTTTTTTAGAGTTTTCGTTTTGTTCTGTAATAGTTTTTCCCGTAAGTTTATATACCTCAAATGCTCTGATTACCCTTTTTTTGTTGTTCGGGTGTATATTACCGGCGGCAACGGGGTCAAATTCGGACAACTTTTTAATCATTTCTTCTCCGCCGATACGGTCATATTCCAAAGAAAGCTCTGTTCTTAGAGCATCGTCGGTCTGCTCTTCTGTAAAAGATACATTATCTATTAAAGAAGAGATATAAAGTCCTGTTCCGCCCACAAAAATCGGAACTTTATTTCCTTTTATAACTTCGGATATCTTTGCATGAGCATCCTTAACGTATTCGGCAACCGAATAACTTTTGTCTCTTTCTAAAAACTCAAAAAGATGATGCGGAATATTCTCCTTCTCCTGTTCATCAGGCGCAGCAGAAGCTATATGCATACCTTTATATATCTGCATCGAATCGGCAGAAATTATCTCTCCGCCAAGTTTTTTTGCAAGACCTATTGAAAGTGAGGTTTTTCCTGTGGCGGTAGGACCGACTATTACTATTATTGGTGTTTTCATATTCATCATTTGGTCCGTCCGAACTGACGCTCCAGCTCGCTTCGTTTAAGTTCAAAAGCAACCGGTCTGCCGTGAGGACAATACATAATATCATTATCTGAAAGGATTCTCTTCGCAAGAGCTTCAAGTTCAAACGGCGACTGGTCGTTTCCACCCTTTATCGCAGCTCTGCAAGCAACCGTGTGATAAAGATTTTCAAGTTTTTCGTTTTCTATCGTACCACTTCTGAGAAGACTATCGGCAACCTCGCATACCGAGAACATAATATCCGAATCGGCAAGCTCTGCGGGAACAGCGCGAACCAATACCGACACTGTGCCAAATTCTTCAATCTCAAAACCTGCTTTTGAAAGAAGGTCAAGGTTTTCTATTACCGCTTTGTGCTCTGCGCGTGACAAAGTAACGCTTATGGGGGTAAGAAGATACTGTGGCTCTACCGTTCTTTCGGCTTTAAGTTTTTCAAAAAGAATTCTTTCGTGTGCAGCATGCTTGTCTATAAAGTAAATACTTCCCTTAAATTCAACAATTATATATGTTTTATATGCTTCTCCGATATATTTGAGCTCTATATCAATATCAGGAGCGAGATTTATCGTTTCGGGCTGCTGCGGTTCGGCATCTACGAACCGAACAGGCTCTTCCTTTATTGTTTCTTTATAATCAAAAACCTTTTCTTCGCCTGTTACAATGACTACAGGTTCGTCCTCTTTAGGCTTTTCGGAAACATAATCTGCCGCCTTTATAACATCGCTGTATATTGATGTTTCGTTTCCTTTAAGAGCGGCGGTTTCTCTTAGTGCATCAAGATATCCAAGCTGAGCCGCAGTAGGCTCAACACCGATAATCTTCTTGTACTCGTCTGCGCTGACGCTTGAAAAAGGAGCCGGTGACGAAGCAGGCTTTTTCTGAAAGTCCTTCTGCGGAGTTGCAGTCTTTTTCAGTTCAAGTTCAGGTCTTCTGTCTGCGCTTACAAGCGCGTTTTTAACCGCGTAGTATACCGCTTCAAAAACCGCCTTTTCGTCATGGAAACGAACCTCGGTCTTAGCAGGATGTACATTAACGTCTACCCTGTCGAAAGGAAGCTCTATATTAAGAACGCAAGATGGGAATTTACCGACCATTATTGCGTTTTTATATGCATTTTCAAGTGCTTTTACAGCGGCACCTGACTTTATCATTCTGTTGTTAAGCGAAAAATACTGTCCGCTTCTTGAGGGACGGCAATTTACAGGCTTTGAAACCATACCGCTGACGCGAATACCGTGGGTTTCAGAGTCGACCGATAGAAGTCCTGACGCATATTCTCTGCCTAAAACCGAATATATCGCTGAAACAAGTTTACCGTCTCCGTTGGTAGAAAGACCTATTTTACCATCTTTAATAAGTTTTATTGCAACATTTGTGTTGCAAAGAGCAAGGTTATCCATAACAGCCGAAATATACATTGATTCGGTCGCATCTTTTTTCATAAACTTCATTCGTGCAGGAATATTGTAAAAAATATCCCTTACGATAATTGTTGTGCCTTCAGGACAACCTGCTTCTTCGTATACCGTCTGCTCTCCGCCTTCGATGACGTATCTTGTTCCAAAATCTTCATCTGCGGTTTTGGTAAGAATCTCTACCCTTGCAACCGAAGAAATTGAAGCCAGAGCCTCTCCTCTGAAACCGAGTGTTCCGATATTGAAAAGGTCATTTTCATTTCTTATCTTACTTGTTGCATGGCGCAAAAAAGCCGTCGGTACCTGAGCATGCTTGATGCCGCAGCCGTTGTCGGTAACTCGCATATAGGTTATACCGCCGTTTTGAATTTCAACGGTAATTTTTGTTGCGCCTGCATCAATCGAATTTTCGCAAAGCTCTTTTATGACCGATGCAGGACGTTCAACGACCTCTCCGGCGGCAATAAGCTCTGCCATCTGCTTAGGTAAAACTCTTATATCAGCCATAATAGAACTCCTTTCTTAATAACTAAAATTCTTTTGCTTTATTAGATAATTCAGACAGTATGCTCATACATTCAATCGGAGTCAGGGTGTTTACATCGAGAGTTTTAAGTTCATCGAGAATCTCGCTCGACATACCAAATTCCATTGAAAGCTGTGATTCATTCTCTTTTACTGTCTTTGTTATAGTGATACCTTCTTCTAAGGTCTTTTTAAGTATCTGTTTAGCGCGGTCGGTTATTCCTGACGGTATGCCTGCAAGCTTTGCAACCTCAATACCGTAGCTGTCATCGGCTCCACCTCTGACAATTCTGCGTAAAAAGATTATATCGTCTCCGCGTTTTTTGACCGCGATATTGTAGTTTTTAATTCCCGAAAGTTCATTTTCCATTTCGGTAAGCTCGTGATAATGGGTCGCAAAAAGTGTTTTTGCGCCAAGTTTTCTTTTGTCAGCAACATATTCAAGCACAGCTCTTGCAATGCTCATTCCGTCAAATGTTGACGTTCCTCGTCCGATTTCATCGAGAATGAGAAGACTGTTTTTAGTTGCATTTTTGATAATAGTTGCGACTTCATTCATCTCAACCATAAAGGTTGACTGACCTGAAGCCAAATCATCAGACGCGCCGACACGGGTGAAAATCGCATCTGTAATACCGATATTTGCGCTTGTCGCCGGAACAAAAGAGCCTGTCTGCGCCATAAGGGTTATTATTGCGACCTGACGCATATAGGTCGATTTGCCTGCCATATTCGGTCCGGTAATAACCGCACAACGGTCATCTTTTCTGTCAAGATATGTATCGTTAGAAACAAACGGACTTTTTATAACTATCTCAACAACGGGATGTCTTCCGCCCCTGATATCAATTATTCCATCGTTATTTATCTGAGGACGGACATAATCGTTTTTGACGGCAGTTTCGGCAAAGGAACATAAAGTGTCAAGCTTAGCAATACATTCAGAACTCATTCTGAATCGCATAAGCTCATCCGCTACCGCACGTCTTAAATTCTCAAAAAGTTCAAACTCAAGTTGTTCTCTTCTTCCCTTAGCCCCGATAATCTTCGATTCAAGTTCCTTTAACTCTTCGGTAATGTATCTTTCACCGTTAGTAAGGGTCTGTTTTCTGATATATTCCTCAGGAACCATATCCTTAAAGGAATTCGAAACCTCAATATAATATCCGAAAACCTTGTTGTAACGGACTTTAAGGGTCTTAATTCCTGTGCGTTCTTTTTCGCGCGCTTCAATCTTCAAAATAACGCCTGCGCCATTTTCGATAATATCTAAAAGTTCGTCCAGTTCGGCGTTATAGCCTTTTTTTATCATTCCGCCCTCTCTGACGATTGCGGGTGGCTCTTCAACTATTGCAGCGTCAATCTTCTCAAATATATCCTCAAGAGGATCCAGATTTGAATAAATTGAACTGAGTAACTTGCATCTTGCAGCAGAAAGAACCTGCTTAACATAAGGGAAATGAGAAATCGTTGCCGCAACCGAGCGAAGATCCTTCGCAGTTGCAGTTCCATAAACAATTCTTGCAAGCAAACGTTCAAGGTCACGGATTCCTGTCATATATTCGAGCAGCTCTCCGCGCATAACAGTATCATCTACAAGCTCTTCAACAGCATTTTGTCTCTCGTTGATTTCGAGAAAACTGAGAAGCGGCTGCTCTATCCAACTTCTGAGCATGCGTTTTCCCATAGCTGTTTTTGTATGGTCGAGCACCCAGAGAAGCGAACCTTTTTTGCTCTTTGTACGCATAGTCTCACAAAGTTCAAGGTTGCGTACCGCAGTATAATCAAGATGCATATACTGGCTTGGCGAATAATAGCCCGTTTCGATTATAGAAATATTGCGGTTAGGCGAAATCTCGTAAAAATAGGAAAGGGCGCTACCAATAGCTGCGACAGCCGCGCTACCCGACGGTATTCCGAGATTTTCGGGGCTTATAACATTAAAATGTCTTTTAACAAGCTCCTCGTTATGCTCTACCGCAAAATAAACCTTATCCCTGAAGGTTATCATCACACCGGTGTTTCCGAGATAATCCATCAGATTCGGATACAATTCAATATCCTTGTTGGTTATAATTTCAGAGGGTGAAAAGCGGCTCAGTTCATCGATAAGTCTGTTTTCGGCATCCTCTCCGAATATTTCGGTTACCATACTCTTTCCTGTAGACATATCAGCAAAGCTTACGGCAAAACCCTCTTTTACAATTACAACGGCCGAAAGAAAATTATATCTCGATTCATCAAGCAGACTGTCCTCGACAGCTGTACCGGGAGTGATTATTCTTACAATCTCTCTTTTAACGATACCTTTGGCCAAAGCGGGATCCTCGGTTTGCTCGCAGATTGCAACTCTGTAACCTTTCTGAACGAGTTTTGCAATATAAGACTCGCAACTATGGTAAGGTACGCCGCACATCGGAGCGCGCTCCTCCTGACCGCAATCTCTGCCCGTCAGGGTAAGATCCAGTTCCTCTGATGCAATTTTTGCGTCATCAAAAAACATCTCATAAAAATCTCCCAGTCTAAAGAAAAGCAGACTGTCGGGATTCTGAGATTTTATCTCCATATACTGACGCATCATCGGAGAAAGCTCTGCCATCGAAATTTCATTCCTTTCGCTTAAAATTTAAAGTAATATTAACTATTAGTGACAACCGCCGCAGCTACCGCAATCACCTGAGCAGGTTGAAGGCTCACAGGTCTCGGGGTCCTCTCCGTTCTCGCACATCATAAGAATGTTAGAAACGGTTGTGCAAAGCTCGTTATAAGCGGTATAAGCCTCGTTATACTTTGTCATAGATTCGCCACCGATAATCTCGTTATAAAGAGCTGCGATATCGGCATTGATTTTCTGAATCTTTTCCTTTTCAGGCTCGTCCTTCTGCATTTCGGCATCATACTGCATCTTTAAAAGATTGAATTCAGAAATCTGCTTCTGTAAATTCTCGTCGGCATCGTTTCTTTCTTTTGCTGCCATAAAGTTCTTATATTCCTCAGTAGCCTGAATTGCAGCACCGAGTTCTCTTGTAAGTTTAATTACGTCCATTTTTAATTTCTCCTTTTAAATAAATAAATTTAAACAATTGTTCCCTCGAGAACATTTGTAAAACGGTCGATACGAACATTTACATACTGACCGATAAGTGATGAATCTCCGTCAAACTGAACCTCGACGGTTGAATTGCTCTTGCCAGAAACTCTTCCCTCTGCGACAATGTCATCACAAAGAAGTCTATAAGTCTTTCCGACCAAAGCCTCATTGTTTCTCTTCGAAATTTCCTCCTGAACCCGTAAAAGCTCGGAAAACCATTTTCCTTTTTCAGCTCTTGAAACGGGATCCTCCATTTTAGCGGCAGGTGTTCCGTTTCTTGGAGAGTAGATAAAGGTAAAGAGTGATGCAAACTCGACCTCTTTTACAACTTTGAGTGTTTCTTTAAAATCTTCGTAGGTTTCACCGGGGAAGCCAACGATTATATCACTCGTAAAGGTAACATCAGGTATACGCTTTTTAGCCTCACGAATAAGATTTAAATATCCTTCGCTGTCATAATAACGGTTCATCAGTTTCAGAATTCTGTCGCTTCCGCTTTGGAAAGGAAGATGCAAATGTCTCTCTACCTTTTCGCACTCGGCAATAGCGTCCAAAAGTTCTATTGTACAGTCCTTAGGGTGCGAGGTCATAAATCTTATTCTGAAATCGCCTTCAATAGCGTTAATTTTACGGAGAAGTCCCGCAAAATTCACATTATTTTCGAGTCCCTTACCGTAAGAGTTGACATTCTGTCCGAGAAGCATTATTTCCTTGAATCCCGCTTCGACCATTTCGCGAGCCTCGGCAATAACGTCCTCTTCTCTTCGGGAAACCTCTCTTCCTCTCACGTATGGCACAATACAGTAGGTGCAAAAATTGTTGCAGCCGTGCATTATCGGAAGCCATCCCTTAAGGGTCTGGTCGCGATGTACGGGAATACCCTCTACAATATCATTATTCTCATCGGAAATCTCAAAAATTCTGCCGGCTCCGGTAAGACGCTTATAAATAAACTCGGGAAGTCTATGCACCACATGTGTTCCGAAAAGCATATCAACATAAGGATAGCTTCTCTTTATCCTATCAGCAATTATCTGTTGCTGAGCCATACATCCGCAAACAGCGATTATGGTATTTTTCTTTTCTCTTTTATGTTGCTTGGTAGCTCCGATATTACCGAAAACTCTGTCCTCTGCATGAGCTCTGACAGCGCAAGTGTTAAAAAGAATGAAGTCTGCATCCTCAGGTTCTTCACAAAGTTCATAACCCATATTCTCAAGCATACCCTTAATATGCTCGCTGTCAGAAACATTCTGCTGACATCCGTATGTATTTACACAAGCCTTCGGATTTCTCCCGTATATTTTGGGAAGCAGTTCTTTTACCCGAACCGAATAACCTATTAAGGATTCAAGTTTTAAATCAGGAACGTTTTTAAATTGCATTTTTACCTCTTTAATATTTAAATATATCTAAATCACATTATAATTCAATCTATTATAACCTAAAAGTCATAACTATTCAAGGTGTAAAATTTTTATATTTTTTAATTTTTTCGTCAAAAAGTACTTTACTTTTCGGAATTATCTTGTATAATGTATTTGTATAGTTCTAACAGAACGAACATTTTTTATAAAAGAGGTATTGGTTATGAAAAAATTAGCACTTATTATCCTTGCCATTGCAATCCTTATCGTTCCTATGAGTATCTGTGCTTCTGCTGAAGCTGCTCTTCCTACTGATAAGGCTGCTCTTATCGAAGCCCTTGATGGACTCCTTAGCGATTCTGATACTGTCGTTTTGAGTGACTCTGATAAGGCTGCTATTGAAGCTCTTAAAGAAAAGATTGAGTCTGATGACACTGCAGAGCTTACAGTTCCCGAGCAGGTTCTTGTTGAAGCTGTAAACAACAAAGACTTCGCTACAAATCCCGAAAAGGCTTCTGTTATCAATGATAACGAGCAGAAGATCATCAACTCTCTTAAAGAGAAAGTTAAGGTTGACGATGTTTACTTCGAAATTCCCGAAAACTACATCAACATGGCTGTAAGCTACATGAAGACAGTTGATATTTCCAACAGACAGGCAACTCAGGTTCTTGAGAAGGTTGAAGCTTCTAAGGAACTCGTTCAGCAGGATCATATCCATAA
>JAZONJ010000062.1:0-1652 GCA_045654425.1 Acutalibacteraceae bacterium | reverse complement strand
CAATATCTAATATTAATTCACTCGTTATGAATAAATTAATAACCTTGTTGCTTTTTTCTGTATTGTTTGCTGCTTGCACAAAGACAGATCCTTTTGAGGGTACCTTTGATATAAATGAGGATGTAGCTATAGCTCCTGTTGAGCAGAAGGCTCAGTTGATAGCTGAATTAAATGCAGATACGGGACCGCTGCGAAGAATTCTTTATGCTTATGATGTGCATTCCTGGCCTCAAGCATCCTTTAACGAGGAAATGTTTGATTTCGAGAAAGCGATAATAATCAATACACCATCGGAATTGTTGTCTGATCTGCCTGAAATTGATTTTGAAAAATATACTTTGGTGGTCGGACAATTTCTTCGGTTAGGGTCAACTAGTTACCTTAATGATCAAAGAATTGTTATTGCTGCAGATGGGGCTAAACTATATTTAGATATTCAAAAACTTGATGCTTATGGTACTTGTGATGTCTATTATAAGCCTTTTGCTAGTTTGTATCCAAAGATGCCAGATATGCCAGTAGAGGTGATATCTTCTACGAGAATAGACTTCGAAAACAAAAAAAATTAAACTTTTTTGAAAATAAATTTGCGGATTAAAAAAAAGTGCGTATCTTTGCATCCCCTTTCAACGGGGAAACATTTAAAGTTCATTGACAATACTGAGAGAGATAACGAGGTAAAGAAGTTAAAAAGAGATTATAGTCTGTAATTTAATTGAGAGTTTTTTCGAAGTTGAATATTAGGGATTACAATTTCAGGCAACGAGTAAAACATATGAGACGTTAAGAATTTTAAGTCGCATATGATTCACTGAATATTACGAGAAAGAGAATAAGAGCGAACGGGGGATGCCTTGGCTTCCGGCAGTGATGAAGGACGTGGTAAGCTGCGATAAGCTCCGGGGATTTGCAAACAGGAATTGATCCGGAGATTTCCGAATGGGGAAACCCGTATGGTTGAAGACCATACACCAACATAGTTGGGGCGTACGTAGGGAACTGAAACATCTTAGTACCTACAGGAAGAGAAAGAAAAATCGATTCCCAAAGTAGTGGCGAGCGAAATGGGAAGAGCCTAAACCGATTGCGTTACGGCGTAGTCGGGGTTGTAGGAGTTATCATAAAGACACAATTAGGAACTAGAACAATCTGGAAAGTTTGATCGTAGAGGGTGATAGTCCCGTATAGGTAACGAGATTGTGTCGAGATGACCACCTGAGTAGGGCGGGACACGTGGAATCCTGTCTGAATCTGCGGCGACCATGCCGCAAGGCTAAATATAACCGGAAGACCGATAGTGGACCAGTACCGTGAGGGAAAGGTGAGAAGCACCGCGAGAAGCGGGGTGAAATAGAACCTGAAACCGTTCGTTTACAAGCGGTCGGAGCCGAAAGGCGACGGCGTGCCTTTTGCATAATGAGCCTACGAGTTGCTTCATAATGGCAAGGTTAAGACCTTAAGGGTCGTGAGCCGCAGCGAGAGCGAGTCTGAACAGGGCGTTCAGTCATTATGAGCAGACGCGAAACCTAGTGATCTACCCATGGCCAGGTTGAAGTCTCCGTAACAGGAGATGGAGGACCGAACCGGTTTACGTTGAAAAGTGCTCGGATGAGCTGTGGGTAGGGGTGAAAGGCTAATCAAACTGGGAGATA
>JAZONJ010000061.1:0-9545 GCA_045654425.1 Acutalibacteraceae bacterium | reverse complement strand
CAAGACTGTAAACTGCAAAGACGGAAAGTTCCTTTGCGAAATGGCTACTCCCACAGAGTATGGCGGTCCTTACGAACTTGTAGTTTCTGCCAAAGGCAAAACCTACACCTTTAAAAACGTTTACGTTGGTGAGGTTGTAATTCTTGGCGGACAGTCAAACCTTCAGTTTAAGGTGTGGCAGTCGTCAACCGAAAAGAAGAAGGTTCATCCGAACGACAAACTTCGTTTCTTTATGCTTGAGCGTCCCGAAAAGGCAGATAACGAGCATAAGGAGCTTAAGGAATATTCAGAGGGCGAAGCAACCGAAACAATTTTTCCTGAGGACGGTTGGGTACTCCACCTTCGCGAAAATCTGGGCCAGTGGTCGCTTCTCGGCACCCGTATTGCTGAATTTATTGTTCAGAGATGCGGCTGTGTTGTAGGTCTTATCGGTTGCTATCAGGGCGCTTCTGCCATTGAAGGCTGGCTGCCCAAAGAGCTTTGCAACATTCCTCCTTACGATAATATTCCCGTTGAAGATAAGAGAGCATATAACCACGTTAATTTCCCTTGCTGCACCTGGAATGCAGACGGCTTCCTTTATGACTATATGTGGTCAAAGCTTCTGCCTTACTCTGTAAACAATATGGTATGGTATCAGGGTGAAGCCGATTCTGTTGGTCGTGAGGCTACAGTATATGATTATGAAATGAAGGAGCTCATCAACCGCTACCGCGAGGACTTAATGTTCCCCGAGATGCCTTTCATCGTTATTCAGATTACCGATTTGGATAAGCGTACCGACATCGGTTGGAAGAACCTTCAGGAATCACAGCTTCGCATACCCACACTTGTTGATAACTGCGTTTGCGTTACTTCTAGCGACGTTTGCGAGCACGACGACGTCCATCCGCCAACCAAGATTTATCTTGCAATGAAGGTAGTAGACGCACTCGGATATTAAGGTGATAATATGGCTATATTTTTAGGAACAGGTGCTGCTCAGACCTTTCCTTGCCCTTACTGCAAATGTCCCGTTTGCGAGGATGCAAGAAAAATAGGTGGAAAGGCAATAAAAAGCCGTACGGATTTTCTTATTGATGAGAAGAACTTAGTTGATTTTGGACCCGATATTAATTTTCAACTTCTTCTTGCCGGAATCAGCATGGAACCTCTTGAAAACATCTTTATGACCCATTCTCATGAGGACCATATTTCAGCCGCAGAGCTTGGAGTAATCAGGAACCGTAAGCATAAATTGGAAAAACCGGTTTCGGTAAATCTTTGGGGAACAAAAGAGGCTTTGGATGTTGTTGATGACTGCGTTAAAGCGGTAGCAGGCGATGTAGGAGGCAGTTTTGCTTACAAGCATATCAAATACTGTCCGATAAATGCATTTGAGACGGTTGAGACAGGCGGTATGAAGGTTACAACGCTTCTTTCCTCTCACAAGGGAACCGGTAAGGAAGAGTGGGGTTTAAACTATATCTTTGAAAAAGACAGCAAAACCTTGCTTTACGCTACCGATACAGGCTGGTACCCAGATGAAACTTGGGAATTCCTAAAGAACAGAGATTTCAAGTTTGATTATGTCATTATGGAAAACACATATGCAGAGGATAAACGCGAAATTGTAAAGCCATATTCGGGCGGTCATCTCAATACCGCAAATTTTATGCTGATGCTTGAAAAACTCTGTGAATATGGATGTATGACAAAGGATACTCCCGTATATGCAACACATCTTTCAGATGCAGGTCAGGAGCTTTACGGACACTATGTTGACTCTATGGAAAAGGGCAACGATTATAACATTACCGTTGCTTGGGACGGTATGAAACTTGATTTTTAAAAGGCGGTAATTATTATGTCAATATTTTTAGGCACAGGCGATTCTAAGGGTTATCCCTGCCCAAACTGTCACTGCGTAGCTTGTGAAGAGGCAAGAAGACTCGGTGGCAAGGCGATAAAGACCAGAAGTGATTTTCTAATTGATGAATATAGCGTTATAGATTTCGGACCGGATATTCTTCATCAGACTCTCGCCTCAAACGTTATGATTGATAAAATCAGAAACGTATTTATGACACATTCTCATTTCGACCACATTTCTATTTCTTCACTTTTACTTTTAAACGAGGGAACGGGTGCGAGAAGCACTCCTGTAAACCTTTTCGGACCAAAGGGTGCAGTAGAATTTGTTGAGGATATGGCAAGAAGAAACACATATCGAAGCGGTACGAGAGAAGGTATTTACTCTTACGACCATATTAAGTATTGTCCTCTCGATTATTTTGAAACGGTCGAGACTGATGGAATTCGCGTTACAACACTTAAATCGTCTCACGAGGGTTGGGGAGTGGATGAGCTCGGTTTTAACTACATAGTCGAAAAGGACGGCAAAACCCTTCTTTACGCCACCGATACGGGCTGGTATCCTGATGACACTTGGGAATTCCTCGAAAAAAGTAATTTCAAGTTTGATTATGTCATTATGGAAAACACCTACGGCAAAGACCCGAGAAATATCATTAAGCTTTACGCAGGCGGTCATCTTAACACCACCAATTTCTTTATGATGCTTGACAAATTAGTCGAGTGCGGCTGTATGACCAAGGATACTCCTGTCTATGTAACACACGTTGCCGACGCAGGACGCGAGCCATACGGTGAGCTTGTGGACTCAATGGAGAACAATGGCACCTATACAAACGTTCAAGTTGCATACGATACACAAGAGTTAGATTTCTAAATTAAAAGAGCTGAGTTTTAAACTCAGCTCTTTTTTAATGTCTTTCATCACTGTCAAAGGTTTCGCAGAAGCGTGCCGCAAAGGATGCAGGCTCACCATGCTCAGTCAGATGTCCAACTTCTCCAAATCCAATGCAACGGAAGGAAACGGCATTTTCTTCTCGTTCTTCGGTCACAAAGGTCGTAACCGATGTGGTTAGCGCGCAAAAATGTTGCCAGAAGACGTAGGGAGAATGACTCGTTAAATGCGACATCATAGCCGCAGTAATTGCAAAATGACAGAATATAACAATGGTATCACGGTTAGAACGGACGGCTCTGTATAGTCTGCCGTCTTTTTTATATCCGTGTTTTTCGAGTAAGGCATCAAGCCCTCTTGCCATATCGTCATAGCGGTCAAGAACATCTCCGCTTTTCACCAGCTCATTTTCTCTCCAACGGCTAGCGTCATAAAGTTCATCCTGTGTGGTAAAGAAATTCGGCTTTAAGTCCCAAGGGTGCAGAGGTTTTCCTGTGCTTTTGTCGACAGCCATACCGGGGAACTCACGAAGCCATGGAAGAACCTCATATTCAAAACCGCAAACATTTTGCGAGTACTTGCATGTGAGTTCAGCTCTGCCAAGAGGAGATGAGTAAACATAGTCAGGATTAATCTCTTTTACCTTTTCCGCTACAAGCGCGGCTTCGATATGTCCCTTTTCGGTTAAGGAATCATGCTCGTAATCGGGGTCTCCGTGACGAATGAAAATCAGTTTCATTTTATTTCTCCAAAAGTCTGTCCATTATCGAGGGACCGTGTTCTATAAAGTTACACGAAGCAGTTGCGGTCTTTTCGGTAAATCTATCAGCTCCCGAAACGGACTTTCTCGAATCGTAAATAAGGTAGGGGACAGGGTCGGATGAATGGGTCTTAATAAGAAGTGGAGTCGGGTGGTCGGGACAGATAAGAATTCTGTAATCCTCTCCGCTTTTATCAAGATAAGCCTTTACAGTACCAAGAACCTTCTCGTCAATAATCTCGATAGCCTTTACCTTGTTTTCAGGCTCGCCGCGGTGACCACACTCATCAGGAGCTTCAACATGTATGTAAACAAGATCAGTTCCGTTTTTGAAAGCATCTATAGCGGCTTCTGCCTTACCCTCGAAATTGGTGTCGAGATAACCTGTTGCGCCCTCAACTTCAGGGGTCTGCATATTAGCGCAGATCCCGATACCTTTAAGAAGGTCAACTGCGGATACAATAGCGCCTGAAACACCGTTTTTCTCTTTAAAATCCTCGAGCGCAGGCTTTCTGCCCTCGCCCCAAAGCCAGATAGAGTTAGCGGGATTCTTACCCTCGGCAATTCTCTTCTTGTTTACAGGGTGGTCCTTTAAAATATCATAACTCTTCTTCATTAGTTCTATAAGTGGAGCGGCAGTTTCGGCATCGCTTAAATACTCACCGATAACCCTTCCGCTAATATCGTGAGGAGGGGTCATATTACCAAGCTCGGTAGTGCCGTTATCAACGATAAGACAATGACGATATGAAACACCTGAATAGAATTTATATATTTCATTTCCGAGTTTTTCTTCAATAGTCTTTATAATTTCTTCAGCTTCCTCGGTAGAAATATCTCCCGCACAGTAGTCGACCATTGTTTTGTCTTCGTAGTTCTCTTCGTCCGAGAGGGTAACGGTATTACAACGAAGAGCAATATCGGTATCTTTCATATCAACGCCGATGCTTGCGGCTTCAAGTGGAGAACGTCCTGTATAACAAACGGCAGGATCATAGCCTAGTACAGAAAGGTTTGCTACGTCGCTTCCGGGCTTGAGTCCCTTAGCAACAGTTTTGCAAAGTCCAACCTCAGAAACTGCAGCCAATGCGTCCATGTTGGGCTTAAAAGCCTTTTCCATAGGTGTTGCTCCGCCAAGATATTCAGACGGAGTATCAGCCATTCCGTCACATAATACAACTAAATATTTCACTTTTAAAAAACCGCCTTTTATGGATATTTTAATATATTATAATACTGAAAACTAGTTATGTAAAGAAAAAAGACTTTATAATATTGTTATTTTGTGTTAAAATCAGTATGGTGATGTTATGATTTTATCAAAACCTGAGATATTGGCTCCTGTTGGCAACGTAGAAATGCTTTACGCGGCGGTTAGAGCGGGTGCCGATGCGGTATATCTAGGACTTGACTCCTTTAATGCCAGACGAAATGCAGAAAACTTTACTTTAGAGTCTTTAAAGGAAGCGGCAAGTTATTGTCATATTCGCGGCGTTAAGGTGTATTTGACATTTAATATCATTATAAGCGATTCGGAACTCAAACGAGCTTTGGAACTTTGTATCGGTGCGTCCGATGCGGGAGTAGATGCCGTAATCGTTACCGATATAGGTTTTGCAAAGCTTCTTCGTGAGGCTGTTCCGTCTTTGCCTGTTCACGCATCAACTCAAATGACAGTTCATTCTCCATCGGCTTTAAAGCGGATAAAGAAAATGGGCTTTGATAGGGTTGTTGTTTCTCGTGAGATGAACAAAAACGAACTCAAGGATTTTTGTAACGAAGCAAAAAAATTAAATATAGAGGTTGAAGTTTTTGTCCATGGAGCTCTTTGCATGTGCATTTCGGGTCAATGTCTATTATCTGCAATGCTTGGCGGAAGAAGCGGAAACAGAGGCCTTTGCGCAGGTCCTTGCCGTCTTCCTTTTGCAACCGACGGTGGCACAGGTTATGATTTAAGCCTTAAAGACCAGAGCCTTATTTCCCATCTTGGAGAGCTTTGGGATATGGGGGTGGCATCGCTCAAAATTGAGGGAAGAATGAAACGGCCTGAATATGTTGCGGCAGCGGTTACTGCTTGCAGACAGATGTTAGTTTCGGGCAATGTTTCGGAAGAACTTGATAAGGCTTTAACTGATGTTTTCTCGCGTTCGGGATTTACCGACGGTTATTACACCAATAATCTCGGAAGAGATATGTTCGGAATCAGAACCAAGGATGATGTAAAAGCTTCTGCTGATGTAATGGCTTCTTTGCATGAGCTTTATCGTAACGAGTACCAGCGAATTCCACTGGTAGCCGATGTTAAGATTGTAAAAGGTGAGAAGATAGCACTTTCTCTTTCCGACTGGACAAACTATGTTACTGTTACAGGTTCAATGCCTGAAACGGCAATTACACGACCTCTTGAACTAGAAATAGTCAAAGAGAAGATTTCGAAAACGGGCGGAACACCGTATTATATTGAAAATATTAATATTGAGCTTGAGGATAACCTTTCGGTTAAGGTATCTGAAATTAATGAGCTTCGTAGAAATGCTATAGAAAAGCTTGAAAAATTGCGTTCAGAGACACAACGCAGAGAAAAATGTGAAATTATACTCCCTGAGAGAAGAAGACCTGTTGATAAGCAAATAACAACAGTTGTGCGCGTTGAGAATCCTGAACAACTGACTGACCTTGTTAAAGAATCGGCGTTGATTGTTGTTCCTGCCGAAAAGAATCCTGATTTATTCTATCTTTCTGATACCGTTTTTGCAGTTGATGTGCCAAGGGGAATATTTAACGAAGAGGTAGTAGCAACAGCTCTTGAGAGGTGGAAGAGAGCAGGAGCGGTTGCAGCATTTTGCGGAACCCTCTCTGCTATAGAGCTTGCTGAAAAAGCAGAGCTTAACGTTATTTGTGATTTTGGACTCAGCGTTTATAATTCTTCTACCGCCGAGTATTTTTCCGATACAAAAGCTATTGTACTGTCACCCGAGCTTCTTTTGAGCGATGCGGTAAGGATTAACAGCGATGTTCCTGTCGGTATTATCAGTTACGGAAAACTTCCTTTAATGATAACGAGAAACTGTCCTTTGGGCAATGGTAAGGGATGTGCTTGTTGTGAAAACGGGGGAGAGCTTATCGACCGAAAAGAAACGAAGTTTAAGGTAAGATGTAGAAACGGCTGCAGTGAACTTTTGAACTCTCGACCTATCTGGATTTCCGACCGAAAGGACGAAATGAAAGGACTTGATTTTGAGGTGCTTTATTTTACCGATGAATCGTGCGACAGGGTAGACGAGGTAATAAATGCTTATAAAAATATGAGCGAGCCCGACTGCGAGTATACAAGAGGACTGTATTTTAGAGGAGTAGACTGATGATAAAAGCAATATTCTTTGACCTAGATGCTACACTTTTGCCGATGAATCAGGATTTATTTATCGGCAGTTATTTAAAAGGTCTGGCAGAATATATGGAGCCGTACGGATATAACCCTGATAGCTTCACAAAGTCAATGTGGGTAGCGGTTAAGGCTATGCTGAAAAATGACGGAAGTATGACCAATGAGGAACGCTTCTGGCAGACTTTTTCAGAGGATTTAAAGAAAGATGCGCGAAAAGACGAAGCCGCATTCGAAGAGTTTTACAAAACTAAGTTTCAGGAGTATAAGGATATTTGCGGATATAATCCCGAAGCGGCAGAAACTGTAAAAACTCTTAAGAAAAGTGGTTATCGTGTTGTCCTTGCAACAAATCCGTTCTTTCCGAAGATTGCAACCGACAGTCGAGTCCGATGGGCAGGTCTTGAGCCCACAGATTTTGAAATCAGCACTACCTATGAAAACTCAAAGTTTTGCAAGCCTAACCCGTTATATTACGCTGATTTATTAGAAAAACTTAGTCTTTCGCCCAATGAGTGCCTGATGGTTGGAAATGACGTCAGAGACGATATGATTGCGGAAACAGTAGGTATAAAAGTGTTTTTGCATACCGATTGTCTGATTAATATTAAAAATCTTGATATTTCACACTATCAGCAAGGTAGCTTTGAAGAATTAAAACATTATATTGAAAAGTTAAATTAAAATAAACCCTCAGAGAAAATCTCTGAGGGTTTTATTTTTAACTCAAATCAGATGTAAAGGGAATTCCAAGGAAATAGCAAATCTTTCTTGCGATAAGTTTATATCCTTTCGGTGTCGGATGAGCAGCATCGGCGAGTGTATATTCGCGGTCTACCTTTGCAAAGTAGGTGAAATCGATATAATATCCCTTTGCGGTTTGTGCGGCGTTAAACATTGCATTTTTAATGCTTTCGCCCCAGGTAGAGCTTGCGTTCGGTGGCGGACACATAAAGTCAAAGCATACAAGTGTAGCACCCGTTTCTTCACAGGCCTTAGTAATTACCTCAAGCTTTTTTGCGTAGGTTTCAGGGTCACCTTTACCTACGTCATTATATCCAAGCGCCAAAAAGACGTAATTTGCTTTGCAATACTCACGGAGAAGCTCATTGTCAACCTCGCAAAGTGTCATTCCTGAACAAGCGTAGGTGTTGATAAATAAACCCTCATCCTGCTCAGCGTAAGCGATACCGTTGATTGAGACCGCTTTATCGTCAGTTTTTACAATTCTTATTTCAAGTTTATTTTTAACATCGGAAGGAATAGCAATATATTCAGTTCTTGTCATATTGCTGAGGGTTCCGCCTGCAGCAACGGAATGCACCTTTTGTCCATTTACCGTAATGTCAAATCCGCCCATGGTAGAGCCTGATGAATAGTAGATATAAAATCCGTTTATATGACGGTCATAGCTGTCTTTTCTGCGGTCGGTTTCTATAAGAGCGGTAGAGCCTGCTTTGTCTGAAGAAGTGTAGCGAACAAATCCGGGGGTATTAGGAGAGTGAGTTTCTCTCATCCAACCACCTGATTCTGCCGAAAATGCGTGCAGATCTCTGTCACCGATGTCATTTGTTTTAAACGGAATAACATAACCCCAGTTGTTTGTTCCGTACCATTTGTTTAATGAATTTTTAAGAAGGGCGGGATAGCCGTTATTATGAATTACTTTAGCCTGAACACCTTCGGAAATAGAGTCGCCTATAATGTGGATTGCTTTTTCTCCGTAAGGGCTTTTTCCTTCGCTGAATTCAAGAGTGGGAAATTCGTTGTCGTTAAACGAATAGAAGCCTGATTCGTAAATGTATCTTTCAAAAGGAAGCTCCTCTTCGCTCAAAGCCTCTCCGCGAGGACGTTCGGTATTACTGCTCGAGGGGTCTGAATTACTCGAATTTGCACCTGTCGGGTTATCCTCGCAACCTGCAACAAAAACAAGAGCAAGACAAAGTAATAGACAAGTAAAAGCAGAGAAAATGTTCTTCATAATTTACCTCCCAAAGATTATGGTTCAATAATAAATTAAAACAGTTCTACTGTCAATACGAAAAATTGTTATAGTATTTAGATTTGGCTAAAATTGTAATCAAATAACTATAAATCGATATATTTGCAAAAGGAATCAAAGCTGTAGATTTGTAGCATGCGGATATTATCTACCACCAATAAAAACAAAGTGACACACCCTAACGGGTATGCCACTTTATTTTTTGGTGAAGGTGGTGGGAGTCGAACCCACGTCCAAAGATTCATCCTTACAAACTTCTCCGAGCGCAGACGGTCATCGAAATTCCCTTACACAAAAGGAGGCCGTCAGCCTTTTGTGTTCGGTAGCCGATAATTCATGACAAGGCTATCGGCATTGCCTTGTTCACGTTCACCGCTAGTCGACGCCCTCACCGATCCGCGGTACTATCGGGTCGGACGGCAGCTTAATTAAGCTGCAAGAGCAACTTTAGAGTTGTCGTTTAATTTTAAAGTTTGCGCTGATTAAGGTGGTTCGCACCACCGCTCGCTTATCATAATTCAAAATCCCTGTCGAAACCTTTACACCCCCATATTAAGATAGGAAAATTAACGGTTTTGCTCTTTGATGGCTCTTTCAATATCACGATTAGCACTTCTTTCGGCTGCAACCGCACGCTTATCATAAAGCT
>JAZONJ010000060.1:0-1596 GCA_045654425.1 Acutalibacteraceae bacterium | reverse complement strand
GAATGCTGTACGAGTCTAATGAGCTTGTGGATTTCGCAATAGGTATGGAGATTTACAGAACCTCTTTAGGCAATGATGCATATTCGGGCATAGCGCTTGCTGATGAAGTTAAATTCAGCGCCGTTACCCACGTTATCGAGTTCGACCCGAATACCACCCTCGCTTACGGTGATGGCGGAAGACTTGTTGACCTTGCGACAGGCGAGTATATTTACTCGAAGGATTACTCGGTTGCAGATTCTCCGATTGGAAATTCTGACCTTATAAAGGCAGGAAACCCGAATAATGTTCTTTCTATGGAATATATCAGCGATGCAAAAATGAACGCTACCGTTATGGAGCTTGGCAACAGCGCAATGTATACCGACGTTAATGCGGAAGGTAAACCCAACGGAAAGCTTGTGCCGTCAGGTGCGGTTATTAAGCACCCTGCCATTAAGGTTTCAAAGAGCGTTGACGAAGGACATACGGGCAGACTTTTTTATCTTAATGCGCCGACAATTCATACCGCTGACGGCGACGGACTTATCTTCTATATTAAAAATGATGATGATATTGTTTTAAATCTTCGTCTTTATGCCTACGGTACGGCTTACAAAACGAACGCCGAAACAGGTGAGTCTGAAAAAGTTTCCGAAGGCATAATGCATTTTTACAGCGAAGAATATAAACTGCTTGGAAGCGACGGAAAATGGCAGAGCTTGACAGGAAACGGATATAAGATGCCGATTCCCGCTAATTTTGAAGGCTACCTCTACTTGGATTTCTCCACAATGCCGAGCATAGGTGGTTATGCGGATAACGAAGGAACAAATCTGTATAACGGTATGGCTGTAATGGTGTATGATCAAACGGCGCTTGTTGACGGCACCTTCACCTTCTCTTACCCCATGCTTGTTACAAACTTTACCGATAAAAATGCAGGTATTGCTTTTGTAAACGGAGCCGCCGTTTCTCAAAACCTCTTCACAGGTGATTTTGAGGTTCAAAACGATGCCGAGGACGACCTTAACGTCGGACTTTTGGAGCTTGTTCGTGCAAAGGGCAAGGAAAATTTTGCAGATTTCAGAAACGATTATGTGAAGTATTATATGAGTGATGAAAGAGTTATTGAGCCCTGCCTGAGACATGCGGCTTACTACAACAAAAAGTGTATTAAGTGTGGCGCTGATATTGACGTTACGGGCACTCTCGGTAACGTAATGATTATGGGAGATTCCATTTCGACCTACGGCGGATATTCCTACGGTCGTGATGCTGACTATAAGCCTGCGCTTAACCAGCACTGGTACGCCGGCGATCAGGACAACACCGACCTTGTGGGCGTACATCAGACCTGGTGGAAGATGCTTATCAGCAATATGGATGCAACCCTCGCTTATAACCGCAGCTGCTCGGGCTCTACCATTGCAGATGCAACCTGGCCGGACGGAGTTTATAAACAGAAGTGGAACTCCTTTAACGACAGATTAGACGAGGTTCTCACACACAACGAGCTTCAGGTATTCGGTTATACTCCCGAGGATATTGATACCTTTATCTTCTTCGGCGGTACAAACGATAACAACGTTGCAAGTATAGGCGAGGCTAAGTATG